>JBJSZP010000150.1:0-10274 GCA_046090365.1 Planctomycetia bacterium | reverse complement strand
CCGCCGCGCCGCTCTCCGTCGGCATCCGGATCTTCTCGAGGGCGAGCACGTCGCCGCCGTGGAGGAGGACGGTTTCGGCGAGGGCCCCGAGGAGATCCTCGGTGCGCAGGGCGGGCTCGTCGCCCGAGCGGGAGAGGTCGGAGGGCAGTTCGCCGTCGGGCTCGATGGCGCCGGTCGCCCGGTCGAGTGAGCCCGGCTCGAAGCGGTCTTTTTCCACGAGCAGAAGCGCCACCTTTCCCGCCACGGCGGCGCGGCCGATGTCGGAGAGATCGCCCGCGGCGAGGCCGCGGTCGCGGGCCACGGTGAACCGGTGCAGCTCCGTCTCGACGAGCCGCGCACGGGCCCGGGCGAACACGGGGGCCACGAGCGCGGGCAGGTCGCCTGCGGGGAGCAGATGCACGTCGTGGGGCACGAACTCGTCGACGAGCAGGCTGTTTTTCGAGAGGCCGCGGAACATGGCCGCGAGCCTGGGCAGGGCCACGAGCACAAGCGGCAGGCCCGAGCGGCGCGACACCGCGTCGTGCACCACCTCGTCGACGTGCCGCAGGAAGATCTCCGTGTCGGCGTCGATGTCGTCCTGCTTCGAGCCCGCCCCGCCATGCACGATGCTGCCCGTGCCGAGGCCGCTCGGCCCCATGCCGTGCTGCACGCGGTGGGGCTGCCAGGTTTCGGGATCGACGGCCTCGGCGCGACCGATCTCCGGCGGCCCGCCGGGGTCGTGGAGCGGCACGGGATCGAGCGTGTCGGCCGCGCCTTCCCGCAGGCAGCCCTCGTAGACGTGTGCGGTGCGGCTCGTGAGCGTGAGCACGTTGTAGCGTTCGGCCCCGGCGACGAGCCGCACGAGCGGCAGCGTGTGGAAGCGGCGGGCGACGAGGGCCAGCGGCTTCACCGGCACCGGCAGGAGAAACACCTGCGCCGTGCCGGCGGCGGCGAACACGGCGAGACCTTCTCGGGTGTGCTCCCAGAACCGGACAGTTTCGCCGAGCGTGCGGAACGGCTCGAGGAGCCGCTCGATCTCCGCCCGGGCATGGGTCACCGAGAGCGCCATCTCGAGGGCCTCCACGAGGTGGCGGTAGGCAGGCCGATCGACGAGGCTGTCGGGCACATTGCGGTGCGTCGGCATCAACAGCGACAGGCAGGGAGCCGGGTGCTCGCCGAGGAGTTCGCGCACGGCCTCCGGGGAGAGCGTGCGGACCGAGAGCGGGTTGTTCGCGATGAGAAGAGCCATCGCCGCACGTGCCTCCAAACGAGGAAGGCATCCGGCTGCCGGCGTCTGACGACGTGTCCCGTGGCCAATCGTTCGCATCCCGCGCGATGAAGGCAAGCGACGTGGGGCAACCGTTCCGGGTGTTCTCGCCCTCTCCCTCTGGGAGAGGGCCGGGGTGAGGGTGCTTTCGTTGCGCTGCGAAAGACACCCTCACCCGGCCTGCGGCCGGCCTCTCCCAGAGGGAGAGGCGGAGAACAGATCGAGCAATCCGCGGAAAAGGCCGCCCACCACTACTTTTTCTTGAACCGGGCGTCCCGGGGCTGGTCGCGGGAGAGGACGTAGGCGAGCAGGTCGAGCACCTCGCGTTCGTTGAGCTGGTCGAGCAGGCCCTTGGGCATCAGCGACTCGGTCGCGGGGAGGATCTCCTCGACGTCGGACCGGGCGACCTCGACGAACTTCGTCGCATCCTCCGGGTCGGTGACGATCGTGATCTTCTCGGGCGACTCGCTCACGATCCGCCCGCTCACGACCTTGCCGTCGGCGGTCTGCACAATGCTCGCCTTGTATTGGTCGGAGATCACCTTGCTCGGGTGCACGATCGCCTCGACGACATCTTTCAATTGAAACCGGCCGGCGGCCTGGGTGAGGTCGGGGCCGGTGGCGCCGCCGTCCTCGCCGAAACGATGGCAGGCCACGCACCGGGCCGCCGCGAACGCCCGCTTGCCGTGCTCGAAGTCGCGGCCGGCCCCGAGGCCTTCGGCGCCGGGCTTCGCGGCCAGGGCGAGCACCTCCTCCACGGTCCAGGGCCGCCCCGGGCCCTCGGGCTTGGGCAGGGGTGGCGGCGTGTAGGGCTTGCGGATGCCGAGCGTCTCGAGAGCCATCTTCTCGGTGCCGGAGAGGTGCACGAGGCTTTCGTTCTCGATGTTCGTGAGGAACTTGCGGAAGCTGTGGCCGCCGGCCCACTCCCGGGCCCGCCCGAACCACTCGTAATAGGCCTTGCGATCCGCAGCCGTCCACGCGCCTTTCTCGCCCACCGTGCGCAGGATGTAGGCGTAGTGGATCTGCATCAGGTCGGCCCGCTTCTCGAGCGCCGCCGCCACATCGCGGCCGTAGTTGGCGTTGCGGGTGAGGAGCCGCCGGAGGTCGTCTTCGCTCGGGGCGAGATTCGTGCCGCCGGCCGAGGGCGTCGGCGCGGCGAGCATGCCCGTGAGCTTCGTCACGATTCCGGGCGCCCGCACGCCGACGAGCAGGCTCGACAGTTCGCGGTCGAGGTCAAAATCCCCGGAAGGAAAAAGCGGGCCGAGCCGGGCGACGATCCGGGCCTTCGCGTTGGCCTCAGGCTCGCCGAGCCGGACGATGGCAAGTTCATACGCCCGGGCGAGATCGATGCGGCCCGCGATGTCGAGCGATGCTGGGTCGATCCGGTCGAGGGCCGCGAGAACGGCGGGGCCGGCGGCCGGATCCGCCTGGTGGGCGACGGCGATGGCGGCCGTGATCAGGCCGTGGGGATCCGTGCCGGCGAGGGCCTTGTCCTGCCACAGCTCGAGCGGCTGATGTTCGAGCGCGACGCGGGCGGCGGCGCGGATGAAGCGGTCGGGATGGGCGAGGAGGGGCAGGGCGCGGGCCACCGCAGCGGCGGGGTCGTCGGCCCGCCGATGGAAGGCCTCGAGGTCATGCCGCAGACGCCGCTCGGCGGAGCCTGCCGCGTCGTGCGCGTCGATGGGCGTGGTGGGCTCGGTCCCCGCATATGTCACGCGGTAGAGCTCGCTCTGGCCGCCGCGGCCGCCCACGGTGAAGTAGATCGCGCCGTCCTTGCCGATGGTCATGTCGGTGAGCGGGAGCGGCGTCCGCGACACGAACTCCTCCTTGACGCCCGTGTATGTCGAGCCGGAGGGCTCGAGGTGGATCGCGTACATCGTGCCGAACGTCCAGTCGCACACGAAGAGGGCCCGCTGGTATTTCGCGGGGAACTTCGCGCCGTAGCCGAAGGCCACGCCCACCGGCGAGCCGGGGCCGATGTTCACGACCGCCGGCAGGCAGTCGGGAAAGCAGGCGGGCCAGTTGCCGGAGCCCGACCGCCAGCCAAGCTCGCTGCCACTCGGGGCGTGGTTCACGCGGGTGGGCTTGTACCACGGCGTGCCAAAGTCCCACTCCATGTCGGAGTCGTAGACGAACAGCTCGCCGTCGGCGTTGAACGCGAAGTCGTAGGCGTTGCGGTAGCCGCCGCTCCAGATCTCCCACGCCTTGCCGTCGCGGTCGGTGCTCGCGACGTAGCCGCCGGGCGCGAGGATCCCGACGGCATGGCCGGTGGCATCCCACATCCGCGGGATGATCTGATCCTCGTCCCAGTTGGCGGGGAGCCGGCTCGCGGCGCCGGGCGGGAGTTCGACCCGCCGCTGCGTCGAGCGGATCCCGCCCATCGTCTGCGGCTCGGTGAGACTCTTGATCGCAAACGGCACCTGCGTGTGGTTGCCGCAGACGACGAACAGCCGCGTGCCGTCGGGCGAGAGCAGGATATTGTGCGGACCGTGCTCGCCGCCTCCTTCGAACGCGTGCAGTTTTTCCACGGTGTCGAGCGTGTCGTCGGCATTCGAATCGGTGACCCGGTAGAGGCCGCTCCCGGGGCCGCCGTTGCACACGGCGTAGAGCGCGTCGAACGCCCACAGCAGCCCCTGCGCACCGGTGATCGGCACCGGGATTTTTTCCACGAGCGTTTCCCCGGAGCCGTCGAGCGGGGCGGGTGTGATTCGCACGAGGCCTTTTCCACCCTGGTCACTGGCGATGAGCCGACCCTTGGGGTCGGTCGTGAGGACGACCCACGATCCCAGGTCGTCCTTGGGTACGACGAACAGCCGCTCCACGCGGAAGCCGTCTGGCACGGTGAAGGGCGCGGCGGCGGCTTTCCGCGCGGCGGCGAGCACGTCGCCCCAGGGGCCCTTGCCGGGGCCGGCGACGACCCTCACCGCCACGGGATTGGGCGGGGAGAGCGTATCGAAGGCCGACCACGACTGGTCGCTCTCGATCACGCGCACGCCGCCGTCGGGATCGGTGAGCACGAGCCGGCAGGAGAATCCGGCCAGGCCGCCGGCATTCCGCACGATCACCGCCAGTTCGTTGTCGCCGTGACCGATGTGTTTCGTGACGTCGATCGCGACGGGCGCCTCCCACGTGTCGCTCGCGGCCACCTCGGTGCCGTTGACGAACAGCTTCATCGAATTGTCGCAGGTCGCCACGAGGACCGCGGCCTTCGCACCCCCTTGGAAGGCCTTCGTCAGCCGGTATTCCCGCTTCTCGTCGGGGCCCCAGATCCACGGGGCCAGTGCGGTCTTGGGGGCCTCGCCCGCGGATGCCTGGGCGGCGGATGCCAGCGGCATCCGCTCGGGGGGCTGCCGCCAGGGACCGGGCTCAGCCGCAGCGGCCGCGGAAACAGCCCCGAGGATCACGACAGCGACGGGGCAGGCAGCGAAGCGGGTTTCCCGCCGGGCAGGCCGGTATAGGTGCGAAGCCATCGATGTCTCTCCTCATGATCAATAGAGTGGAGTGTAGTCCAGAAACGGAGGCCGTTCTGGGGTGGCTCCGGGTGCCGTAGCCGCATGGGGCACCGTGGGCCAGGGCGCTGATGGAGCGGATCCGGCCCAGGTGGCAGAATACGACCGTCCGGGCTCTGGTCACAGGATGACGGTGCCTCTTTCCTCCGGGATGAAAGCGGGATCACTGACATGGCTTCATGCACGCGGCCAGTCCGCTCGCCCCTTGCCGTCGCTGTCCTGATCTTGGGTGCCGCCGCAACGCGGAACCTCGGGGCCGCGGATGCTCCACCGCCGAATGTGGTGTTCATCGTCTCCGACGACCATCACTGGCGCGACTACGCCTTCATGGGGCACCCACACCTGCGGACGCCGCACCTCGACCGGCTTGCACGCGAGAGCCTCGTGTTTCCGCGGGGCTACGTGACGAGCAGCCTCTGCTGCCCGAGCCTGGCGTCGATCATCACGGGGCGGTATCCGCATGAGCACCGGATCGTCGGCAACGATCCGCCGGGCGGCAAGGATGCGTTCGAGGCCGGCCGGGAGCGGATGAATCGCCACCTCGAGGAGTGGCCGACGCTGCCGCGGCTGTTGGGGGCGGCGGGATATTCGAGCCTGCAGACCGGAAAATGGTGGCAGGGAGATTTTTCCCGCGGCGGGTTCACCGAGGGGATGACAAAGGGGAGACGTCACGGCGACGAGGGGCTCTCGATCGGCCGCCAGACGATGCAGCCGATTTTTGATTTCCTCGCCCGCAGTCGGAGCGCAGGAAAACCGTTCTTCGTGTGGTATGCGCCGATGCTGCCGCACGATCCGCACGACCCCGCCCCGGAACTCGTCGAGCATTATCGATCAAAGACCGACAGCGTCCACGTGGCTCGCTACTGGGGCAACGTGGAGCGGTTCGACCGCACGGTCGGCGACCTCCTCGACTACCTCGACCGCGAGAAACTCTCGGAGAATACGCTCGTCGTCTACGTCACCGACAACGGCTGGATCCAGAGCGCCGACAACCCGCGGTTCGCGCCCCGCTCGAAGCTCTCCCCCTACGACGGCGGCCTGCGCACGCCGATCATGCTCCGGCGGCCGGGCATGATCCAGCCGCGGCAGAGCCTCGCGCTCGCGAGCGCGATCGACATCATGCCCACGGTGCTCGCCGCGTGCGGCGTGAGGCCGCCGGCCGGGCTGCCGGGCGTGAACCTGCTCGACGATGCGGCCGTGGCGGCCCGCCGGGAGGTGTTCGGCGAGTGCTACACGCACACGCTCGTGGACCTCGACGACCCGGCGAAGAGCCTCTTGTGGCGCTGGACCGTGCGCGACCGGTGGAAACTGATCGTGCCGACCACGGCCGGATCGGGCGGCGGCCTGCCGGGGGACGAGGGCAGGCTGATCGACCGGGAATCGCAGGCTCGCTATGCCCGCGGCGAAGTGGAACTCTTCGACGTCGAGACCGATCCCGACGAGACGAAGAATCTCGCCGCAACGCATCCGGACGTCGTTGCCGACCTGCGGGCCACGCTCGACGCCTGGTGGAATCCGGCGTCACCCACGCAGGTGGCCCTCGCGGCTGCCGAGGCCGAAAAAACAAAGCCGGCGCGGCTGCTCGTTGTGACGGTGACGATGGGCTTTCGGCACGCCTCGATCGCCACCGCGGAGCCCGCGCTCGAGGAGATCGGCCGGACGAGCGGCCTGTTCCACGTCGACTACCTCCGGTTGCCGCCGGCCAGGCCGGCGGCGCCCAAGCCGCCGAAGCGTGGCCCGCTCGCGACCGACGAGGCCTGGGCTGCCGAGCAGGCGGCATTCAAGGCGGCACAGGAGCAGTTTCAGAAGGACGCCGCCCCCTGGCAGGCACTTCTCCGCGAGCAGGTCGCGAAGGCCTTCGCGCCGGAGTCGCTCGCGCTGTTCGACGGCGTGATCTTCGCGAGCACGACGGGCGAACTGCCGATTCCCGACCTTGCCGGCTTTCTCGCCTGGATCAAATCGGGCAAGGCGTTCATCGGCTTTCACGCGGCGACCGACACGCTCAAGAGTTCCGACGCCTACTGCGAGATGGTCGGCGGCTATTTCGCGGGCCATCCCTGGAACGCCGGCGGTGAGCACGCCTTCGTGGTGCACGACCCGGCGCATCCCGTGGCGGCGATGTTCCCCGCGCGGTTCCGCTGGAAGGACGAGATCTATCAATACGACCCGCGGTACAAGCCGGAAAATCTCCGCGTGCTCGTGAGCCTCGACATGGCCGCGAGCACGCCGAAGGAACCGTGGCACGTGCCGGTGGCCTGGGTGCGCGAGTATGGAAAAGGGCGGGTGTTCGCCACGAACTTCGGCCACAACGACGCCACCTGGACCGACCCCATGTTCCGCCGGCACATGCAGGCCGGCATCGCCTGGGCGCTCGGCCTGGTCGACGGCCAAGCGGCACCGAACCCGGACGTGCAGGCCGCGGAGTATCTGCGGAGCGTCATTGCCGCAGCCTCAGCCGCCACCAACGCAAGCGCCGACGACCTCTTGGCGAAGGCCGACGCGAAGATCGCAAAAGACCCGGCCTGGGCCCAGAGCCTCCGGCCGATGCTCCTCGAACTACGCAGTCTCGCACCGGACGCCCGTGGCCCGGTGTATGCGAAGGTGATTGCGGAACTTGAAAAGCCCTAGCGAAATCAGAATTCAATGACATCCCCACAGGCTGACTGTCGAGCGATGAACCGGCGAGGGGTTGCCCCTGCCCTCGAGCGGGCTATGGGAGCGAAGCGGACATGCAGAGAACCGAAGCCTGGAGGGCTGGGGGGACTGTCCGGGGGGAGGGTGGGGGCAACCCCGACCCACGCGAGACGAGGTGCGTTAAGTGCCGCCTTGCTCATGATGCTGTTGGCGGCGCCAGCCGACGCCGCCCCACCGAATGTCGTCGTGATCCTCGCCGACGACCTCGGGTTCTCCGACCTCGGCTGCTACGGCGGCGAGATCGACACGCCGCACCTCGATCGGCTCGCCGCCGGCGGCCTCAGGTTCACGCAGGGCTACAACACGGCCCGCTGCTGGCCGACGCGGGCGGCGCTGCTCACGGGCTACTACGCCCAGTCCGTGCGGCGCGACGCCCTGCCGGGTGAAAAAGGGGGTTCGAGCACCGCGCGGCCGGCGTGGGCGCGGCTCCTGCCCGAGCTGCTCGCGCCCGCGGGCTACGTGAGCTACCACTCGGGCAAGTGGCATGTCGATGGCGATCCGCGGGCCCAGGGCTTTGCGCGGTCGCTCGACGCCGGAGCGACGGGCCAGAACAACTACTTCGACGCCGGCGGCGTGACCGAGGACGGAGAGCCGCTCGCCGCGAGCCCGGGCTTCTACGCGACGACGGCGATCGGCGACCATGCGGTGAAGTGCCTCGCTGAGCACGCGGCCGCCCATCCGGCCGGAACACCGTTTTTCCACTACGTGCCCTTCACGGCGCCGCACTTTCCGCTCCACGCACCGCAGGAACTGATCGAAAAATATCGCGCGCGGTATCGCGCCGGCTGGGACGCGGTGCGCCGGGCGCGGGTTGCCCGCCTGAACTCGCTCGGGATCGTGACGTCGCCGGCGGCCGAGCCGGAAGCAGACGTCGGGCCGCCGTACCAGCCGAAGCCGGAGGTGCTCGCCGGGCTTGGGGCCGGCGAGGTGGATCGGCCGGTGCCCTGGGAGTCGCTCACGGCGGAGCAGCGGGAGTTTCAGGCGACGAAGATGGCGATCCATGCGGCGCTCATCGAGGCGATGGATCGCGAGGTGGGCCGGATCATCCGCCAGCTTGAGGCGATGCATGCCCTCGACGACACGCTGATTTTATTCGCGAGCGACAATGGCGCCTCGGCCGAGATCATGATCCGCGGCGAGGGGCACGATCCGGCGGCTCCACCCGGCTCACGGAAAACATTCCTCTGCCTGGGTCCGGGCTGGTCGACCTGCGCGAACGCCCCGTTTCGCCGCCACAAGACCTGGGTGCACGAGGGGGGCATCGCCACCCCCTGGATCGTGCACTGGCCGCGGGGGATCGTGGCGCAGGGCGGGCTGCGCACGCAGCCGGTGCACGTGGTGGACGTCGTGCCGACGGTGCTCGAGCTTGCGAAGGTCGCGCTGCCGCGGGAGCACGCCGGCCAGCCGGTGCCGCCCCTGCAGGGCCGCAGTTTCGCACGGGCGCTCGCCGATTCGGCGGGGCCGTCGGCCCACGAGGCCCTCTGGTGGTGCCACGAGGGCAACCGGGCGGTGCGGGCGGGCGACTGGAAGCTCGTCGAAGCGAAGGGGAGTGGCTGGGAGCTTTTCAATCTGGCCAATGATCGCTGCGAGACGAAGAACCTCGCCGCCGCCGAGCCCGAGCGGGTGAAAGACCTCGAGGCACAGTGGCAGGCGATCGCCGCCGAATGCCGCAGGCTCGCGACCGCAGAAGCGGCCCTGCCCAAAAAAGCTGCTGCAAAGCGGCCCAACATCATTTACGTGATCACCGACGACCAGGGCTACGGCGACATCGCGGCCCACGGCAACCCGATCGTGAACACGCCCACTCTCGACCGGATGCATGCCGAGAGCGTGCGGCTCACGGAGTTTCATGCGAGCCCGACCTGCTCGCCCACTCGGGCCGCCCTGATGACCGGCCGGCACGAGTTCCGCTCCGGCGTGACCCACACGATCTTCGAGCGGGAGCGGCTCGCCCTCTCCGCGACGACGCTGCCACAGCTCCTCGAGACCGCCGGCTACGCGACCGGCATCTTCGGCAAGTGGCACCTCGGCGACGAAGACGCCTACCAGCCGGGGAAGCGGGGGTTCGACCGCGTGTTCATCCACGGCGGCGGCGGGATCGGCCAATCGTTTCCGGGCAGCTGCGGTGACGCCCCGGGCAACACCTACTTCGATCCCATGATCCGCAGCGACGGCACGTTTGTGAAGACGAAAGGCTACTGCACCGACGTGTTTTTCAGTGCGGCGCTCGACTGGATCGACGGCCGCCGCTCGCAGGAAGAGCCTTTCTTCTGCTACCTGGCCACGAACGCCCCGCACTCGCCGTACGACTGCCCGCTCGGCTCCGACACGCCGTATCTCGCGAAGCTCGAGGCAGCCGGGATCGCCGACGCGAAGCAGCGCGCGGAGATCGCGAAGTTCTACGGCATGATCGAGAACATCGACACGAACCTCGGTCGGCTCTTCACGAAGCTCGACGAGTGGGGCCTGGCGGAAGACACACTCGTCGTGTTCACCACCGACAACGGCACGTCGGCCGGCCAGCGCGTGTTCAATGCCGGCATGCGGGGCCAGAAGGTTTCCCCGTATCGCGGTGGCACGCGGGTGCCGAGTTTTTGGCGCTGGAAAGGCAACCTGCCGGCGGGCATGGACGTGGCCTCGCTCCTGGCCCACATCGATGTGTTGCCCACGCTCTGCGAGATCGCGGGCGTGAGCATTCCGGAGGACGTCGCCGGGAAGATCGAGGGCCGGAGTTTCGCGGCCCTCTTGCGCGGCGCGCGGATCGCCTGGCCCGACCGGCCGCTCGTGACGCACGTCGGCCGCTGGGACCGCGGCAAGGCGGCCGA
>JBJSZP010000149.1:0-4401 GCA_046090365.1 Planctomycetia bacterium | reverse complement strand
GTTGAGGAGGCTTCGGGCTCCCCGTGTCCTGGAGCAGGCGTATGCAGGCAAGCGCAGCCATGGATGGCGCAGCGCAGCCGGAGTCGAGTGAGCCGTAGCCTGGAGGGCGCAGGCGAACGTCCGGCGATGGGATACGGGGAGCCCGAAGCCGGCGCGCGGTCAACCAGCCGAACGTCCGGCGAGAGGGTCTGGGCAGTCACGAGCCGGCGCCCATTGCCGACAGCAAGCGTGGCCTACGCGGCGCGGCGGATCGTGAGCGGGGCCGTGGCCGGGTGCGGGGCGGCGAGCGGCGTGATGCGGCCGCCTTCGCCGAAGCGGTAGCGGCGGCCTCGCCACACGGTCGTGCGGGCGAAGAGGGCCACGAACCAGCAGCCGAAGATGTAGAGGTCCTTGAGCGGAATCACGGGCACGAACCGGGCGGCGAGGGGCACGCCGCGGAGCAGGCGGGCGGCCGTGAATTCCATGAGTGCCTTGGCGACGACGACGACGCCGGCCACGAGCAGGAGGTCACGGCGGCCCGTGGCGGCGAGCGGCAGCGCCCAGGGAATGGGGTTGAAGAGCAGCTCGAGCGGATAGGCCCACGGGCAGATCCGCCAGCGCAGGCCCGCGTGGCGGAGGTTGCGGGCCGTGAGGCTGCTCCACGACCAGTCGCGCTGGATCACGCGCACGGGCACGTCGGCGGCCCGCAGCGTCCAGCCGGCCGCAGCGACCTGCCGCGACAGTTCGTAGTCGTCGGCGCCGCGGTCGCCCACGCGGTCGAAGCCGTCGACGTCGCCAAGGGCCTGGCGGCGCACCCACTGCCCCTTCGCGTTCACCGTGTGCTGGCCGGCGAGCAGCCGGCAGCCGATCGTGAGGAAGGCGGCATACTCGGTGTAGTGGAGATTCTCGATGGCTGCGGGCACCGTGCGCTCGCCGACGGCGACGACGGGCTGGTAGACCATGCCCACGCGCGGGTCGTCGAACAGGGGCAGCACCCGCGCGATCTCGCCGGAGGCGAGCCGCACGTTGCTGTCGCTGAGCAGGATCACGTCGTGCCGTGCGTGGCGCAGCAGATGATCGAGCAGGGCCACCTTCGGATTGGGCACGGCGGGGTCGGCGCCGTACACGATCGCGATCTCGCGCCGCGGGTATTCCTTCGCCAGGCGGCGCACGAGCAGGAGCGCGGGGTCGAAGGGGTCGGCGGCGCCGAACACGAGCTGGAGCGGCTCGTGGTCAGCGCCGAGGAACGAACGGAGGTTACGCTCGAGTTCCTCGTCGGCACCGCAGAGCGTCTTGAGGATCGTGAGACTGCGCGGGCGCGGCTGCGGTCGGCTGCGGGTTGACCCGCCACGGACGGCTGCGACCCAGCCGACGGCCAGGCACCACGCAACCGCGTAGGCCGCGAGGCTGACGAGGCTCGGCACCGCCACCAGCCAGGCGTGCGAGGAATCGAACACGGTCGGGGGCTCCGCGACGCCACCTCACCCCGGCCGCCGTCGTCCGGATGCGGGGGGGTGTGGAGGGGGGAGGAGGCTACCCGCCGCCATGGCCGCGGCTCAATGGCAATCGGGCCCGTCAGACGTCGCTCCAGCCCGGCCGGGGCTGGGGAGCGATGCGGGGTGGCGCGGGCGCGGCGATGCGTTGCCGCGCCGCGGCAACGGCCGCGCCGGCATGATGCTCGAGGGCGAGGTCGAACTCGACGCCGGCGTGGGGGCCGAGCGTCACGACGCGGCCCTGCCGCTCCTCGAACGACCGCGGATTCGGATAATTGGTGCCCGGTTCGAGCCCGGTGACGTAGCCGTCGGCGAGTCCGCCCTGGTTTTTCCAGAGCGTGAAGCAGGGCAGCTCGGCCGCCCGCCAGGAGAGGCTCGCCGCCTGCCCGCCTCCGGGGGCCACGAGCAGCGCCGTCGCCCGGCCCGCTGCGTCTGGCTCGAGCCGCATGAAGTGCACCTGCTCGCCGCGGCCGGCCTGAGGCGCGTCGTAGCGGTTCCACGTGGGCACGTCGGCCACGGCAGCGGCATCCCGCGGCGCGAGCTCCGCCACGGGCACGACCACCTCCGCCCCGGCGCCGAGGAGCGGCGGCCCGAGGTTCACGTGATACAGCATCTGCATCGTGGCGGGTCGGTCGGAACGGTTCTCAACCCGATCGGTCCAGGAAATCCCCGGACGGTCGGCCCGCAGCGTGAGCGTGGTCGTCATCCGCAGCGCGTGCACGAGAAACCGGGTCTCGTCGACGGCGCCCGTGAGCGTCACGGTGCCGGCGGTGTCGTCGAGCACGGCCACCACGCCGTGGGCGGAGAGGTTGGCGATGCGGCCATGAAGGCCGTGCCGCAGCCGACCCTCGGGCGTGAAGTCCGGGGCGCCGTTGCTCACGAGACCGCAGCGGGCCACGAGTTCGTCGAAGCCGTCGAGCCAGCCGAGCCCCGACGGTTCGCCGAGCGGCACGAATCGTGGATGCACCGGGCCGCGGATCGGCGACCGCCAGCCGAGCTCGCAGTCGCCGACCGACATCTTCCAGATGCCCAGGCCCCGGTCGGGCAGGACGACCACCCGCGTCGAGCCGGCCACGAGTTCGACTTCGAGCACCCCGTCGCGCACGCCGCCCTGCAGTCGCGTGGCCCGCACGGAGAGCCCGCCGAGCGTTTCTGCAGCCTCACCATCGAGCCGCACCGTCTTCGCTGCCATCGCCGTCGTCCTCCGAGTTTCACATCCGCAGGGGTCTGCCGCGACGGGGCGGCAGCGTACCGCCTGGCCGCCGCGTTCGGCCAGCGTCTGCTAGGATTTCGCCGCCCTGGAGCCCCGCCATGCCCCTCGCGCCGATTGCCGTCGTCCTCGCCGCAGGGAAGGGCACGCGCATGGGAAGCGATCTGCCCAAGGTGCTCCACGAGGCCGCGGGCAAGCCGCTCGTCACCTGGGTGCTCGAGGCGCTTGCGGCCGCCGGCGTCGACGACCGGATCGTCGTCGTCGGCTACGGGGCCGACCTCGTCGAACGATCCCTCGCCGGCATGCCCGGCGTGTCGTTCGCGCTGCAACGCGAGCAGCGTGGCACGGGCGACGCCGTGGCCGCCGCCGCCCCCGCCATCCGGGCGGTCATCGCCGGCGATCCGCCCGGGAGCCGCCGCCCCGTGGTGATCGTGTGCGGCGACTCGCCGATGCTGCGGGTGGAGAGCGTGCGGGGGCTGCTCGCGGAGTGGTCCGCCCGCGGCGCCGCCTGCCTGCTCGGCACCGCCGTCACGGCCGACCCCACGGGCCTCGGCCGCATCGTTCGCGACGCCGCCGGCCGCTTCAAGAAGATCGTGGAGCAGAAAGACGCCTCGGCCGCCGAACGCGCGATCAACGAGGTGAACATGAGCACCTACGTGTTCGAGGCCGGCGCGCTCCTCGAAGCGCTCGCCGAACTGCGGCCCGACAACGCGGCCGGGGAGTATTACATCACCGACTGCCCGGGAATGCTCCTCGAGAAGGGCTGCGTCGTCGACGCGGTCGCCTGCCTCGACGCGAGCGAGACGCTCTCCGTGAACACGCCCGAACAGCTCGCGGCCGTGGCCGCGGCCTTGAAGAACCGCCCTCCACAGGTCACAGTGCCGTCATGAACGACCTCAAGATCTTCGCGGGCCCGGCCAACACGGCGCTCGCCCAGGACATCTGCCGCTACCTCAACCTGCCGATGGGGAAGCTGTCCCTCGGCCGGTTCCCCGACGGCGAGATCTCCTGCAAGATCGACGAAGACGTCCGCGGCCGCGACGTGTTCATCGTCCAGCCCACCTGCCCGCCGGTGAACGAGCACATCATGGAGCTGCTCGTGATGATCGACAGCTTCAAGCGGGCGAGCTCCTACCGGCTGACGGCCGTGATCCCCTACTTCGGCTACGCCCGCCAGGACCGCAAGGACGCCGGCCGCGTGCCGATCACCGCCAAGCTCGTGGCCAACCTGATCACCCGTGCCGGCGCCGACCGCGTCCTCGCCATGGACCTCCACGCCGCCCAGATCCAGGGCTTCTTCGACGTGCCGGTGGACCACCTCTACGCCGCCCCGGTGCTCAACAACCACTTCCAGACGCTCGACCTCAAGCCCGACGAGATCGTCGTCGTGAGCGCCGACGTCGGCGGCATCAAGCGGGCGGTCGGCCACGCCAACCGCTTCGGCGCCCCGCTGGCGATCATCGACAAGCGCCGCATCTCCGCCGAGACGACGAAGAGCGCCAACGTGATCGGCGCGAGCGTCGAGGGCAAGGTGGCGCTGATGTTCGACGACATGATCAGCACGGCCGGGTCGATCTGCTCGGCGGCCGAGGTGATCCACGCCCACGGCGCCCGGGCGATCTACGCCGCCGCGACCCACGGCCTGCTCGTGGGCCCGGCGATCGAGCGGCTCCGCTCGGCCCCGTTCGCCGGGATCATCATCACCGACTCGATCCCGCT
>JBJSZP010000148.1:0-1022 GCA_046090365.1 Planctomycetia bacterium | reverse complement strand
GCGGAGCCATGGATGGCGCAGCGCCTGTGACTCCGAGCGAACGGAGCCCATGGATGGGCGCAGTGAGCGTCCGGCGAGATGGTACGGGGCAACTCCGAGCCGGTTTGGGCGCGTTGACATGAACAGACAGGCTCAAGCCTGTCCCACGGGGCAAGCGGGACGCTTGCCACACGCGTTACATGCGGGGCTTGAGGACGATGGCGGCGAGCGGGGGGAGCGAGAGCGAGAGGCTGCACTCGCGGCCGTGGTGCGGCACGTCGACGGCCAGGAGGCCGCCGGCGTTACCGAGGTTGCTCCCGCCATACCAGACGGAGTCGCTGTTGAAGATCTCGTCGTACACGCCGGCCCGCGGCACGCCCACGCGGTAGTTCTCGCGGGGCACCGGGGTGAAGTTGCAGCACACGACGAGGAAGTCGGCCGGGTTCGCGGCGCGGCGGATGAACACGAGCACGCTGTCCTGCCAGTTGTGGCAGTCGACCCACTCGAAGCCGCGGCCCTCGAAGTCGAGCTCATGGAGGGCCCGCTCGCGCCGCACGAGCTGGTTCAAGTCGGCCACGGACTTGGCGAGGCCCTTGTGGCTGTCGAACTGGCAGAGGTGCCACTCGAGGCTCTCGTCGAAGTTCCATTCTCGCCACTGGCCGAATTCGCCCCCCATGAACAGGAGCTTCTTGCCGGGGTGGCACCACATGTAGGCGTAGAGGAGCCGCAGGTTCGCGAACTTCTGCCACAGGTCGCCCGGCATCTGGTCGAGGAGCGAGCCCTTGCCGTGCACCACCTCGTCGTGCGAGAGCGGGAGGACGAAGTTTTCGTGGAAAGCATAGATCAGGCTGAAGGTCAGCTCGTCGTGGTGATACTTGCGGTGCACGGGATCGTGCCGCATGGAGCGGAGCGTGTCGTTCATCCAGCCCATGTTCCACTTGAGGCTGAAGCCGAGGCCGCCGGTGTAGGTCGGCCGCGACACGCCCGGCCAGGCGGTCGACTCCTCGGCGATCGTGAGCACGCCGGGAAACTGGGTGTGCACC
>JBJSZP010000147.1:0-4733 GCA_046090365.1 Planctomycetia bacterium | reverse complement strand
TCGTCAGGGAAAAACTCGCCAAGCGAGGCCTCGCGCTCCAGCCCGAGGCCGATCGCCGCACGCTCATCCGCCGGGCATCGTTCGACATCACCGGCCTGCCACCGACTTCGGCCGAGGTCGAGGCCTTCGTCGCCGACTCGTCGCCCGACGCCTACGAAAAACTCCTCGACCGGCTGCTCGCCAGCCCGCGCTACGGCGAGCGGATGGCGGCCGACTGGATGGACCTCGCCCGCTACGCCGACAGCTACGGCTTCCAGGTCGACCGCCCGCGGCCCGACATGTGGCCGTGGCGCGACTGGGTGATCAAGGCTTTCAACGACAACCTGCCGTGGGACACGTTCACGCTCTGGCAGGTGGCCGGCGACCTCCTCCCCCATGCCACCGACGAGCAGGTGCTCGCCACCGCGTTCAACCGGCTGCATCCGCAGGAGACGGAGGGCGGGTCGGTCGAGGAGGAATACCGCGTCAACTACGTCAACGACCGGGTCACCACGTTCGGCACGGCCTTCCTCGGCCTCACGTTCGAGTGCTGCCGCTGCCACGACCACAAGTTCGACCCACTCACGCAGAAGGACTTCTATTCGCTGTTCGCGTTCTTCGACGACATCGACGAGGCGGGGCTGTATTCGTATTTCACGCCGGCCGTGCCGACGCCCAAACTGCGGCTGCTCGACGACACCACCGCGGCGAAGCTCCGGCAGGCCGACGAGGCCGTCGCCGTCGCGGCGGCGGACGTGACGGAGGCCGACGCCGAGGCCCGCGGCCGCGTGGCCGACTGGATCGCCGGAAAGGCGGCTGAGCCCGATGCCTTCGCGGCCGCCGGAGGCACGCTCCCCGGCGAGGTGGCCCGCTATTCGTTCGACGGCCGGGAGCAGGACGGGAAATTCGCGAATGGCCTGGGCACGACCGACGCCGCCACCTCGCCGCCGCAAAACACCGTGGTCGACGACTCGCGCGGCGGCGCGCCCTGCAAGGCGATCAAGCTCACGGGCGACCATCCGGTGACGACGCCCGTGGGCAACTTCCGCCGCAGCCAGCCCTTCACGGTGGCTGCGTGGATCAAGCCGGCCGCGAAGCATGACCGGGCCGTCGTGTTTCACCGGTCGATGGCCTGGACCGACGCGGGCAGCCGCGGCTACGAACTGCTCGTGGACGATGGGCACCTCCGCTGGTCGCTGATCCACTTCTGGCCGGGCGATGCCGCGAGCGTGCGCTGCCGCGAGCCGCTCCCCGTGGGCGAGTGGACGCACGTGGCCGTGTCGAGCGACGGCTCGGGCACGGCGGCCGGTCTGCAGGTGTTCGTGAACGGCCATCCGGTCGCCACGGAGGTGATCCGCGACAGCCTCACGCGCGAGATCACCGGCGGCGGCGGCGACACGATCACGATCGGCGAGCGCATGCGCGACAAGGGCTTCAAGGACGGGCTCGTGGACGAGTTCCGCGTGTTCGACCGTGGCCTCGCGCCGCTCGAAGTCCGCGAGCTTGCCGCCCCGGGCACGATCCGGGCGGCCCTCGACGCCCGTACCGATGCCGAGACGCTTGGCGGCTATTTCGCGGCCGCGTTCGCCACCGAGTCGGCGGTGAAGCGGCAGGCCCTCCAGGCGGCCCGCCGCACGCGTGACGACATCGCGGAGACGCCGCGCGAGGTCATGGTGATGCGCGACCTTCCGCAGCCGAAGATGGCCTACATCCTCCAGCGCGGCGACTACGACAAGCGCGGGGCGCCGGTCGATCCCGACACGCCGGCCGCCCTGCCCCCCTTCCCCTCCGACCAGCCGAAAAACCGCCTGGGGCTCGCCCGCTGGCTGATCGACCGGGAGCATCCGCTCCTGGCCCGCGTGACGGTGAACCGCCTCTGGCAGTCGCTGTTTGGGATCGGCCTCGTGCAGAGCCCCGAGGACCTCGGCAGCCAGTCGACGCGGCCGGAATATCCCGAGATCCTCGACCTTCTCGCCTGGCAGTTCTCGCATCCCGTCGCCGAGGGCGGCCTGGGCTGGGATCTGAAGCGTCTCGTCAAGACTGTGATGCTCTCGCAGACCTATCGGCAGCGGAGCATCGCCGACCCGAAGACGATGGCCGACGACCCGCTCAACGTGTGGCTCGCCCGTGGTCCGCGGCACCGGCTGCCGGCCGAGATGATCCGCGACGGGGCGCTCGCCGCCTGCGGGCTGCTCGTCGACAAGGTCGGCGGACCGCCCGTGAAGACCTACGACATGCCCGAGTCGTTCAAGCCGGAGAAGGCCGACACGGGCGACGCCCTCTACCGCCGCAGCCTCTACACCTACTGGCGCCGCACCGGGCCCGGGCCGATGCTCGAGAGCTTCGACGTGCCCAAGCGGGTGACCTGCGTGGCCAAGCGCGACACCACGAACACGCCGCTGCACGCCTTCGTACTGATGAACGGGCCGCAGTTCGTGGAGGCGGCGCGGGTGCTCGCCGAGCGGCTCCTCGCCGAGTATGACGGCCAGGCAGACCGTGCGCTCGACCGGGCGTTCGAGCTGCTCACGAGCCGCCGGCCGGACGATGAGGAGCGGGAGATCATCCGCCGGATGCACGCCGCCCAGCGGGAGTGGTATGGGGCCCGCCCGGAGGACGCCGGCAAGCTCGTGGCGATCGGCGACCGGAAGCGGGATGAATCGCTGCCCGCGACCGACGTGGCGGCCCTGGCGAGCGTGATCAACGCCCTGATGAACTATGATGAAAGCGTGGTGAAGCGATGAACTCC
Organism: Planctomycetia bacterium; assembly: GCA_046090365.1. Lineage (GTDB taxonomy): Bacteria > Planctomycetota > Planctomycetia > Pirellulales > UBA1268 > RGVT01. Next base: position 2,008 of record JBJSZP010000147.1, on the reverse strand, counting down.
TCCCCGATCAACAGGCGGCAGTGGCTGGGCTCGTTCGGCCTCGGGTTCGGCGGGATCGCGCTCGCCGAGATGCTGGCGCGGTCGGAGGCGGCGGCCGACACGGGCGTGCTCGGCGGCTTCCACCATCCGCCCAAGGCGAAGCGGGTGATCTACCTCTTCCAGTCGGGCGGCCCCTCGCAGATCGATCTCTACGACCGCAAGCCGCTGCTCGTGGAAAAGACGGGCGAGCAGCTGCCGGAGAGCATCCGCGGCGGCCAGCGGCTCACCGGCATGTCGGGCAACCAGAGCTCGATCCCGCTCGTCGGGTCGCCGTTCGCGTTCTCGCAGTACGGTGAAAGCGGCGCGTGGCTGAGCGAGCTTCTTCCGCACACGGCGAAGGTGGCCGACCGGCTGTGCTTCGTCCGCTCGATGTACACCGAGAGCATCAACCACGGCCCGGGCGTGACGTTCATGCAGAGCGGCAGCCAGATCCCGGGCCGGCCGAGCATCGGTGCCTGGCTCGACTATGGCCTCGGCAACGAGCACGACGATCTGCCGTCGTTCGTCGTCCTGATCACGAAGAACAAGGGCGGCCAGCCGCTCATGAGCCACCTCTGGGGCGCGGGCTTCCTGCCCACGAAGCACCAGGCGGTGCGGTTTCGCTCCGGGGCCGATCCCGTGCTCTACGTGAACAATCCCCCGGGCGTGTCGCGTGAGAACAGGCGGCAGCTCCTCGACGGCCTGCGGCAGCTCCACGAGCACCAGTTCGCCGGCACGCCCGACGCCGAGATCACCGCCCGGATCGCCAACTACGAGATGGCCTTCCGGATGCAGGCGAGCGTGCCGGAAGTGACCGACTTTTCCGACGAGCCTCAGAGCGTGCTCGACATGTACGGCCCGGATGCCAAGGACCCGGGCACGTTCGCGGCCAACTGCCTCCTCGCCCGCCGGCTCGCGGAGCGGGGCGTGCGGTTCATCCAGCTCTACCACCAGGACTGGGACCACCACGGCGGGCTCAAGGGGGGCATCCAGTCGGAGTGCAAGCAGACCGACCAGCCCGCCGCGGCGCTCGTGCAGGATCTCGCCCAGCGAGGCATGCTCGACGACACGCTCGTGGTGTGGGGGGGCGAGTTCGGCCGCACGAACTACTGCCAGGGACTCTACCGGCCGGGGGCCGACTTCGGCCGCGACCACCATCCGCGGTGCTTCACGATCTGGATGGCCGGCGGCGGGATCAAGCCGGGCACGACCTGGGGCGAGACCTGCGAGTTTGGCTACAACATCGTCAAGGATCCCGTGCACGTGCACGACTTCCACGCCACGATGCTCCATCTCCTGGGCATCGACCACGAGCGGCTGACCTACAAGTTCCAGGGCCGCCGTTATCGGTTGACCGATGTGCACGGGAAGGTCGTGAAGGGCATCATCGCCTGATGGGCGGCCGAAGCGCGGTCACTCGGGCAGCGAGGTCTCCACCGGCCAGCCGGGATATTGCTGCGGCTTGCCGTCGGGCACCAGCACAGGGAACCGGGGCCAGCATTCGAAGGTGATCGTGCCCGGCACCGCCCGGCCCACGCCCGGCTTCGCAAACTCCCAGCGGGCGATCCCGTAGCCGTCGCCCAGCTGCTTCTCGTCGGAGACGTCAGCGGGGTCGGTGAAGGCCCACGGCCCGTCGCCGTGGGCGTCGATGCCGTGCTTCACGACCACCGCCAGGTGCTGGTCGCCGCAGAGGTGCGCCGCCTTGGCGGTCTTGAGGATCCGCAGGGCGGCGTTCCGGCCCGACTGCGGCCAGCCGTTGGAGTCGAGGTCGGCGAGCAGCCGGTTTTCGGGCTCCCCATGCAGGTGCACGGCGCCGCAAAAGGCCGTCTGGGAAAGGGCGCACTTCGCCCTCACGCCCTCCCACTCGCCGGCCCACGTGGTGAGCCACGCGAGCTGCCGCGGGCCGAGTAGTTCGAGCCCCGCCAGGTCGATCGCGGCCCGATCGGAGGCCGGGTCGAGGATGTGGTCGGGCCGCGGCCCCAGCTTCGGG
>JBJSZP010000146.1:0-669 GCA_046090365.1 Planctomycetia bacterium | reverse complement strand
TCACGGAGGTGAAGGACGAGCACGCCGACAAGCTCCAGCCCGAGCTCGCCGGGATGTAAGCGAGCGCGGGCGAGGCCTCACCACTTGAGGCCGAAGCGGGCGCCCTGCGAGTCGCTGGTGAGGCCGCCCTTGAGGGGGCCGCTGCGCTGCTTCTTCACGACCGGCGCCGGGGCCTCCGGCTCCGCCGGCTCGTCGGCCTCGGCATCCGCCTGTGCCGCCGCGGGCTTCGCGGCGAGCGCCTTGATCGAGAGGGAAAGCCGCTGCTCGTCGGGATCGCAGGCGAGCACGCGGCACTCGACCTGCTCGCCCTCCTTGACCACGTCGCCCACGCTCCGCACGTGGCGATGCGCGAGCTCCGACACGTGCACGAGCCCCTCGACGCCCGGCTCGAGCTTCACGAACGCCCCGAACTGCGCGATCCGGCTCACCGTGCCCTTCACCGTCGCCCCGGCGTGATACTTCTCGGCGGCCCGCTTCCACGGGCTCTCCACGAGGTCGCGGGCCGAGAGGGCGATCTTTCCGGTCTGCCGGTCGATCTTCTTGACGATCACGCGCACCTTCTGCCCGGGCTGCAGCACGTCGGCGGGATTCGCCACGCGGTCCCACGAGAGCTGGCTCACGTGCACGAGCCCATCGACGCCGTTGCCGATGTCGACGAACGCGCCGAAG
>JBJSZP010000145.1:0-1827 GCA_046090365.1 Planctomycetia bacterium | reverse complement strand
GAAGCCACCCCGTCGAACGTGCCTACCTGAAAATAGTTGCCTTCAATCGCTCGGCACTCATCCACGTTGAAGATCAGGCCGTAGCGTGTGCCGACCGACATCGGTGTCTGTGCCTGATTGACATCGAGTGCCCCGGTGTAGAGCGGCCGGCTGGCGATGTTTCCCTGCCAGAGCATGAGGGCGTCGACCTGCACGATCCAACGCGGGTCAGCCCGCCCGAGCCTCTCATTCAGCCAGCCCAGGGACGCCGCACCCGCCCCCCAGCCCTCATCGGTGCATGAAGCGAACGACGAGCACGCATCGCAGCCTGTGCCCGAGCATCGTCGGCATTCCGCGCAGGCCAACGGAGCCGCCTCGATGCCCGACTCCTCAGCGACGTGCAGTTGCAGACCCTCCGGCTGAACGCCCTGTAAGTGAACGCCCTCTGTGTGATCGGTCGGAACTTCATCGATCACACCGTCATCGACGAGCACCGACTCGGCCGCGAGGAACGGTTCCTGTCGTTGAGCGACAGTGACTGCATCGTCGAAGCCCGCCGCCGTCACACACGCGGGCAAGATCAGTGCCAGCGCACAACCTGCAAGTCCGGTAAAACCGTGCCATCCGTTCATGGTCTCAGTGCCCTCCCAAAGGAAAAACTCCCCCGCTGGTTTCGTCGTCCGGTCGTGCGGATCGTGACCAACGATCCACGAATTCGGGTCGCGGAACCGGGGAAACGAGGGCAAGCGAGGCAGATTTTTCAGCCGGCCTGGGGCCGCAGAGTCGGCCCAGTTTGACAGCTATTCCTAGCCCGCATTCTCCACCACCTCGCACGCGCCGCCGGCCAGCTGCCGGGTGAAGCGGATGTCGAGCGTGCGGAGGTGGGTGTGGAGGCCGGCGTCCTGGATCGGGAGGATGTGGGCCGGATGCCCCGACTCGTTGTGGTGCGAGTGCCAGAGGCCCGGCGGCGTCACGAACACGGAGTGCGGCTCCCAGTCGAACCGCTCGCCGTCCCTGATCGTGCCGTCGGGCCCGAGCGTCCGGCCCACCATCGTGTAGCAGCCGGGCTTCGCGTCAACCACGAGATCCACCGCCACCGACTGGTGCCGGTGCGGCGCCTGCACCGCGTTGACCGGCAGCACGCCGAACATCGCCCACAGCACGTGCGTGATCGTCATCGTCTGCGGAAACGACCGGCTACCGAGGAGCACACTCAGCCGGTTGGCCTTGGCGCTCGCCGGGTCGTGGAGCACCGCGGAGAGCGCCTCCATCATCGCCGCGTGCGTGTAGAGCGTGGGGGAGAAGTGCCGCTGCGTCGCCTCCACGCCGAGGTAGCGCAGGAGCGGCTCGTCGTGCACCCAGTAGAGCGCCGCGTCGTCGGCCGCCACGTGCTCGGCCCGGCTTCTGGCCGGCAGCGTGAACAGGTCGCCGGCCCGCCAGGGCATCTCGAGGTCGTCCGGCCCACCGGTGCCGATCCGCGATGTGCCGCTCCCCCGCATCACGAAAAATAGCTGGCTCGTGGCGTTGGCATCGGTCACGTGCGCCTCACCCGGGCAGATGTGGACGAAGTTCGCACACAGCCCCGGCGTCGTCGCCGGACCAGGGCAGCCCAGGGCCGCGCTCGTGTCGAGGGGGAGCGTGCGGGTGATCCCGCGCTCGTGCAGCGTGGCAGGGAAGCGGGCGCCGGGCACCGCCCCCAGCCCGCCATCGGCGAGCGGATTCGAGGCGTAGCGGTAATCGTGGTAGCGGGCGGCCTCGGTGAGCCGTTCGGCGGGCGTGTGCTCGTGGGCAGGCTGTAGCATGGTTGCGTCCTCCGGATGCACAATCCTACCGAAATCACGATGGAAA
>JBJSZP010000144.1:0-1388 GCA_046090365.1 Planctomycetia bacterium | reverse complement strand
GCCTGCGGCTGCGGCTTGAACACGAGCACGGTCACGGCCCCGAGCACGACGAGGATCAGCCCCGCGAGAAACGGGGCCTTGAGCTGGTCGAACGCCTTGTTCATGAACGCCGTGAGCAGCGTGTTGACGACCGGCGCCCCGCCGAACACGAGCGGCATCACGTAGATCGGCTTGCCGCCGAACCCGAGCGCGAGGATCACGCCGAGGGCCCCGAGGGCACCGGCCGCGCCGGCGATGAGGCTCCAGAGCACGCCCTTCGCCGACCAGGCGCCGCGCTCACCTCGCCAGGCGAGGAGCACGAGCGGCGCGAGCACGGCGATCAGGAAGTAGGCGAGCCCCACGCACACGAACGGCCGCAGGCTCGAATGCATCGCCTCGCGGCCAAAGTGCAGGACAGGCCCGTAGATGCCCCAGCAGCAGGCCGTGAGCGCGATCGCCCCGACGAGGCTCAGGAACTGCAGCATGGGGAATTCTCCTCGAGAAGGGCGAGCACCGACCGGCCCACATCATCCACCGTCAGGAGCCGCATGCAATCGTGGTGGCCGAGCGGGCAGGTGCGCTTGCCGCATGGGGAGCAGGGGAGGTCGAGCCGCATCTCCACGAGCCGCGGCTCCTCCGACCGGCTCAGCCGGGGATCCATCGGGCCGTGGAGCACGACCGTGGGCCTGCGAAAGGCGGCGGCAATGTGCCGCGGGCCGCTGTCGGTGGTGACCACCGCATCCGCCCGACGGATCACCGCCTTCGCGAGGCCGAAGGGGAGGGCGGCTTCGTCGGCGAGGCTGCAGACGGCCGCGAGCCCGGCCTGCCGCTCGATGGCCCGGGCGTCGTCGCGGTCGCCGGGGCCGCAGTGCAAGAGGATCCTCACGCCGGGCACGCGCTCGGCCAGCCAGCGGCCGAGGGCTGCGAACCTTTCGGCGCCCCATGATTTCGACGGGCCGAACGCGCCGTTGTCGTTGAACACGACGAGCGGCGCGGACGGATCGTGCCCCGGAAACAGCCGGGCGAGCACGGCGTCGGCCAGCGTCTCATCGGCCGGCGTCGTCGCGAGTTCGAGGGCGAGCGGCTGCCGCGGCACGCCGATCCGCTCGGCGAGCTCCATCGCATGCTCGGCGGTGGATACCGGCCGGATCCGGAAGCCGTCTCGCGGCGGGATCAGCGGGTCGGTGAGCAACAGCCGCCGGCCGTGGCGGGCGAAGCCGACGCGGCGCCGCGCGCCTCCCATGAAGGCGAGGGCCGCGGTCGAGAGAGAATTGGGCACGATGAGCGCGATGTCGGCCCGATCGGCCCGCAGCCGCCGCGCGACCGCGCGAAACCGCCGCGCCGGATCCTTGCTCCGCCGGTCGTAGAACACCATCCCGTCGAGCCACGGCGTGCCCTCGAGCAGTTCG
>JBJSZP010000143.1:0-6697 GCA_046090365.1 Planctomycetia bacterium | reverse complement strand
CGGGGCTGCCCATGCCCTCGAGCGGGCTATGGGAGCGAGCGCAGCCATGGATGGCGAAAGCGAAGCGGACATGCAGAGAGCCGAAGCCTGGAGGGCTGAGGCGAACGTCCGGCGAGAGGGCGTGGGCAGTCACGAGCCGGCGCGGCTGAATCAGAGCAAGACAGGCTCAAGCCTGTCCCACGGCGCGCCGCCCTCGCCAAGGGCAGGCCCGCCGGGGTACGATAACTCGTTGCGCGCCAGTGCCGCCTCCCGGCGTCGAACCGTCGTGCGCAACCCATCACCAGAGGGTTTCCGCACCGCATGACGAGTCTTGAAAAGCGGCTGTTCCATCTGTTCGACAAGCGCGAGATCGCAGCCGGGCGGGCCGCCGCGAGCGTGCGGATCTCGTGCCCCCGTGTGGGCCAGGTGCGGGCGAGCGTCACCGACGAGACGGGCGCCGTCCACGAGGTGCTGCTCGAGTTGTCGGCCGGCCGCCGCGGTGGCATGACGCTCGAAAGCCGGAGCACGAGCCCGAGCGGCCGGGCGGGCCTGCCGTGTGCGGCGCTCGCCGCCACGCTACTCGAGGTCGACCGGCGCGGACTGTTTTCGAGCATCCACGACCATACGCCCGTCGCGCTCGAGGTGATTCCGGCGGACGACGCCGAGGACGGGGCCGCTGCGTCGGCGGACGCCGCGGTCGACGAGCCGGACGAGCCGGAGCCCGTGAAGCCGTCGCGGGCGGCGCTCCGCGTCAATGCGGGGGCGGCCACGGCCGTGGCGCGGCGCGGGGCCACGCGGCAGCCGGCCTGGGCGATCGAACTCGAGGAGCGGCGCCGGCTCGTCGAGCCGGCCGTGCGCACCGAGGCGTTGGAGCTCGTCGACGGCCGCCGGCCGGCGGGCGCGATCGTGTTCCTGCTCGACCTGGCCGCGTCGAGCGAGGCGCGGGCCGCGGTGCTCGTGCCCTGCCGGATGCAGCTCGACGTCGCGGGCAATGCCACGGGCCGCCCGCAGCAGGTCGTGATCGGACCGGCGGGCGACGTCGAGTTCGACGCGCTCGATGACCGGGAGCGCACGATCCTCGCGGAGCTCGTCGGCACGTCCGCCGTCGGCGAGACCGGCAGCGTCGAGGCGATCGAGCACCGGGCGATCGCGCGGATCGCCGTCAGCCCGCAGGCGGCGCCGGCGCATCTGGCGATGCTCTGCGAGGCGGGGCGGCTGATCGTGCAGCCCGAGCCCCGACGGGCGCCGGAGAACGTGGTGCCGATGACATGGGACGGCGGCCGGCCGTGGGAGTTTGCGCTCGTGCTCGGGCCGGACGACCCGGTGAGCGCGCGGGCCGAGACTGTCGCCGACATGACGGGCGAGCCGCGCGGAGCCAAGCCGCCGGCGAAGGCGACCCTCCGCGGGATGCTCGTGCGCGGCAGCCAGCGCAAGAGCCTCGACGAGCCGCGGGCGATCCTCCGTTCAGGGCTCGTCGTGTTCGCCGACCGGATCGCGCGGCTCTCCCTCGGCGGCGACGGCTGGGCCGGCCCGGTGCGCTGGCTCGAGCAGTTCGAGCGCCGCGGGCCGATCGAGCTCTCGGGCAGCCAGGCGGACGGCCTTATCGAGCGGCTGGCGGCGCTCGCCGAGGTGCCCCGCATCGACCTACCTGCCTGGACGGGCTGGCGGATCGAATCGGGGCCGCCCCGGCCGAAACTCGTGCTCGACGACACTCCCGCGGTGGACGTCGAGGAGGAGGAGATCGCCCCGGGGCCGCGCCGCCCGGGCCGGCGGCGGGCGGTGCCCCGTGTGCAGCTCGCCGGGCGGATCTGGTTCGATTACGGCGCCGTGCAGATTGCGGCCGACGACCCGGCAGGCGGCGCGGCGGATCCGGCCCGGCGTGTGCTCGTGCGGCGGGATCGGGCCGCGGAGCGGGCGGCGCTCGCGATGCTGCCGCGGCATGGCGTGGTGGCGCCGAGGCTCGGCGACGACGACGGCGAGCCCCGGGGCCATCACGTCGAGATCGCGCGGGCCAGGCTCGATGCCTCGGTGGCCCGGCTCGCAGCCGAGGGATGGGCGGTGGAGGTGTCGGGCCGTCGCTACCGGCCGGCGGGGAGCGTGTCGTGGAACGTGACGAGCGGGATCGACTGGTTCGAGCTCTCGGGGAGCGTCGACTTCGGCGGGGTGGCCGCCGATATGCCGGCCCTTCTCGCGTCGCTCGCCAAGGGGGAGCGGTCGGTCGCCTTGCCCGACGGCTCGGTCGGCATCCTGCCGGAGGGATTCGCGGAACGGTTCGAGCCGATGATGGCGCTTGCCCAGGTGCACGATGGCCGCCTGCGGTACGGGCGGATCCAGGTGGCGCTGCTCGACGCCCTCCTCGCGGGCCAGCCGCGGTCGCGGGTGGACGAGGCATTCGAGACGATCCGCGAGGAGCTCGCGCGGGGCGAACGGCCGGAGGCGGAGCCTGAGCCCGAGGGCTTCACCGGCACGCTGCGGCAGTATCAGCGGGAGGGCCTCGGCTGGCTCGTATTCCTCGAGCGGACGGGGCTCGGCGGCTGCCTCGCCGACGACATGGGCCTCGGCAAGACGATCCAGGTGCTCGCGATGCTCGTGCGGCGGCAGGCCCACGCGCGGGCCGCGGGCATTCCGCACCGGCCGTCGCTCGTGGTCGTGCCCAAGAGCCTGGTGTTCAACTGGATCGAGGAGGCACGGCGGTTCGCCCCGGGCCTCCGCGTGCTCAACCACACCGGCAGCGCGCGGCGCGACGAGGAGGCCGCGATCGACGAGCACGACGTGATCCTCACGACCTACGGCACGCTGCGCCGCGACGTGCTCCGGCACCGTGAATGCGAATACGACTACGTGGTGCTCGACGAGGCGCAGTCGATCAAGAACGCGGCCAGCCAGGCGGCGAAGGCCTGCCGGCTGCTCAAGGCGCGGCATCGGCTCGCGCTCACGGGCACGCCGGTGGAGAACCACATCGGCGAATTGTGGAGCATCTTCGAGTTTCTCAATCCTGGGCAGCTCGGCAGCGCCACGCGGCTGCGGCAGTTCCTCGCTGGCGGTAGGGGCGTCGGGGCCGCAGAGATCGTGGCCCGGGCGGTGCGGCCGTTCCTCCTGCGGCGCACGAAGGCCCAGGTGCTCGCCGACCTGCCCGAGAAGACGGAGCAGACCATCTTCTGCGAACTGGGCGACGAGCAGCGGAAGGCGTACGACGAACTCCGCGAGCACTATCGCCAGGAGCTCGCCGGCAAGATCGGCCGCGTGGGCGTGGGCCGCTCGCGGATCGCGGTCCTCGAGGCGCTCCTGCGGCTTCGCCAGACGGCCTGCCACCCGGGGCTCGTCGATCCGGCCCGCATCGACGAGCCGGGAGCGAAGCTCGAGGTCCTGCTCGAGCAGCTCGACGAGGTGATCGACGAGGGGCACAAGGTGCTCGTGTTCAGCCAGTTCACGAGCTTCCTGGCGATCCTGCGGCGGCAGCTCGACGCCCGGGGTATGGTCTACGAATATCTCGACGGCAAGACCACCGACCGCCAGGCACGCGTGGTGCGGTTCCAGGAAGACCCCGACTGCCGGCTGTTCCTCGTGAGCCTGAAGGCGGGCGGGCAGGGATTGAACCTCACCGCGGCCGACTACATCTACATCCTCGATCCGTGGTGGAACCCCGCGGTCGAGGCCCAGGCCGTCGACCGGGCCCACCGCATCGGGCAGACGCGGCGGGTGTTTGCCTACCGGCTGATCGCGCGGGACACGGTCGAGGAAAAGATCCTTGCCCTGCAGGATCGCAAACGTGAACTTGCCGATTCGATCGTCCGGGCCGACGACAGCATGCTCGCCACGCTCTCCGCCGACGATATCGAGCTGCTGCTGTCCTGACCTCATCGAAATCTAACGCTTCCGGCGGGCTGGAGGGTCGAGCTACACTGCAGGCGATGTTCGGTGCGTCCTCCAGCCTCTCGGAATTCTCGATGCTCAAGCCGAAGTCCGTGGACCAGGCTGGCGGTCCATCCGTGCTCGTGGTGGATGACGAGGAGGATCTGCTCGAGCTCGTGCGGTACAACCTCACCCGCGAGGGCTACCGCGTGACCTGCGTGGCCACCGGTGAAGAGGCGCTCAAGGCGGCCCGGAAACAGCCGCCCGACCTGATCGTGCTCGACCTCATGCTGCCGGCCGTCGACGGCCTCGAGGTCTGCCGCCGCCTGAAGAGCGAGTCGAAGACCCGCGACATCCCGATCATCATGCTCACCGCCAAGAGCGAGGAGAGCGACATGGTGGCCGGGCTCGAACGTGGGGCCGACGACTACATCGCCAAGCCGTTCAGCCCGCGGGTGCTCACCGCCCGTGTCAAGGCGCTCCTCCGCCGCCGGGAGAACCAGGTGCGGGCCGAACTCGAGACGACGATCGATGTCCACGAACTGTCGATCCACCCCGGGCGGCACGAGGTGACGCTCGCCGGCCAGCCGCTGGAACTCACCTACACGGAGTTCGCCCTCCTGCAATTCCTCGCGAAACGGCCGGGCTGGGCCTACACCCGCACGCAGATCGTCGACGCGGTCAAGGGCGAGGATTATCCTGTGACGGAACGCTCGGTTGACGTGCAAGTCGCCGGCCTGCGCAAGAAACTGGGTGAGTTCGGTTCCTACATCGAAACCGTCCGGGGCGTGGGGTACCGGTTCCGGGCGTGAGCCTGTGAGGTCGATCCGGCCCATGCCGAGAACCAGGTTCGTCTGGCAGTTGTTCGCAGGCTGGTGTGCGCTCGTGGCGGTCGTGTGCGCCGCCTGCTTCTGGATCGCGTCGATGCAACTGGCCAGGCTGGCCGACGAGGCACAGCTCCGCCACCTCGCGGACGCCGCGGTGGGCCTGGCGGCGATTCTGCCCCGCGATTCCGCCACGCTGACCGCCGGCGTGTTTGCGGAGCGGGCCCGCGAGGTCGCGGCCACGGCCGGCGTGACCTTCGACCTGCTCGCCCCCGACGGCACGCCGCTGGAGTCGGTGGCGGGGTCGCCGTCCGTCCGCGGCACGCCGAGCCGACAGGCAGCCGAGGCGCTGCTGGAAGACGCCCGCGCCGGCCGCGTCGCCCGCGCGAGCCGCTACGACGCCGCATCCGACCATCGGCTCCACGCGGTGGCGGTGGCGATCGGACCGCCGGCCGCTCCCGCGGGCATCGTGCGGGCGACGGCCGACACGGCCGCCGCCGACCAGGAGCTCGCCGCCGCACAGCGGCGGCTGCTCGGCGGGTTTCTCCTCACGTCGGCCCTCGCGATCGCCGGCGGCTACGCCCTGGCCCGCCGCGCCGCGCGGCCCGTGCGCGAACTGTCGCAGGCGGCCACGCAGCTGGCCGCCGGCAAATTCGACGCGCCGTTGCCGGTGGCCGAGGCCGCCGAGCTGGCGGAGCTCGCGAGCGCCGTCGCCGGCCTGCGGGAGCAGCTCGTGGAGCGCGGCCTGACGATCGGCCGCCAGGGCACGCAGCAGGAGGCCGTGCTCGGCAGCATGATCGAGGGCGTGCTCGCGATCGACGCCCGCCAGCGGATCGTGAGCATCAATCACGGGGCCGCCGAATTGCTGGGCCTCGACCCCGAGAAATCACTGCGCCGGCCGCTCCAGGAAGTGGTGCGGAATCCCGACCTGCGCCGGTTCGCCCTGCTCGCGATCGACTGCCGCGAGCCGGTGGAGGACGACCTCGTGATCCGCGGAGCCCGCGACCGCACGATCCGGCTGCGGGGCACCGCGCTCCGCGACGTGTCGGGCGAGGGGGGCGCCGTGATCGTGCTCAACGACGTCACCGACATCCAGCGGCTCGAGAACGTGCGCCGGGACTTCGTGGCCAACGTCTCGCACGAGCTCAAGACACCCGTGGCGTCGATCAAGGGCTTCGTGGAGACTCTCCTCGACGGGGCCGCCGACGACCCCACCGACAACCGCCGGTTTCTCGAGATCGTGGCCCGGCAGGCCGAGCGGCTCGAGGCAATCATCGACGATCTTCTCGCGCTGTCGCGGATCGAGCAGAGCGAGGGGGCCGGCAACCTGCCGCTCGAGCGGGTGCACATGCTCGCCGTACTTTCCGCGGCCGTCGCCGACTGCCGCCCGCGGGCCCGCGAGCGCGGCGTGACGATCGACGTGGCGTGCGACGGCATCCTCGAGGCTTACGTCAATCCGGCCCTCCTGGAGCAGGCGGTGATCAACCTCGTGGACAACGCCGTGAAATACAGCGACTCGGGCGACACGATCTGGGTGAGCGCGGCGGCCGAGCCCACGGCTCCCGACGGGCCGGCCACGCGGATCGTGGTGCGCGACGAGGGCTGCGGCATCGAGGCCGAGCATCTGCCGCGGCTGTTCGAGCGGTTCTACCGCGTCGACAAGGCCCGCAGTCGCAAGCTCGGCGGCACGGGGCTCGGCCTGTCGATCGTGAAGCACATCGTGCAGGCCCACGGCGGCTCGATCGCGGTGGAGAGCACGCCGGGCGTCGGCAGCACGTTCACGATCGACCTCCCCGCCACCGTGCCCGCGTGACGCCGTGGGGCAGGTGTCTCGCTTGCCAGTCAACTCTGTCGCGCCGGCTCGGGGTTGCCCCGTACCACCTCGCCGGACGCTCGGCTGCGTTGATCGCGCGCCGGCTTCGGGCTCCCCGAATCCCGTCGCCGGACGTTCACTGCGGCCCTCCAGGCCTCCGTTCACTCGACTCCGGCTGCGCTGCGCCATCCATGGCTGCGCTTGCCTGCATACGCCTGCTCCAGGACAC
>JBJSZP010000142.1:0-6773 GCA_046090365.1 Planctomycetia bacterium | reverse complement strand
CCGGCCGCCCCTTTCGCGACCGCTCGATCCTGCATGCCGTTCAGGAGGCGTATCGCGGCCTGTTGCTCTCGGGACGTCAGCCGATCGTGTTCCTACAGTTCGCGCTGCCTCCCGAGACGGTCGACGTGAACGTGCATCCGGCGAAGATGGAGGTGCGGTTTCGCGATCCCTCGCGGCTCTACCGGCTCGTGCTCTCGACGCTCCGCGCCCGGTTCCTCGCCTGCGACCTCAAGGCGCCGCTCGCGCCGCCGATGCCGGCCGATCGAGGCGTCTGGGAGAACGCCGAACTCGCCCCGCGAAGCCTGCCCTCGTTCGCCCCCTTTCCTCCCGCGTCGGGCGGAACCGCCGTCGTGGCCCGTGCCGCGGCGGCCGCGCCGCCGGCCGCCGCCGGGGCCCCCGCACCGTGGGAGCATGACGACCGCGAAGCGTCGGCCGATGCGCCGGCCGATGGCGAGATGGCCGTGCAGATGCACGACCGCTACATCGTGGTGGAGAGCCCCGAGGGGATCGAGGTGATCGACCAGCACGCCCTCCACGAGCGGGTGCTCTACGAGAGGCTCCGAACGGCGGTCACCGCCGGCGCGCTCGAGGTGCAGCGGCTGCTCGTGCCGGAGACCGTGGACCTGTCGCCGGCCGAGCTCGAGCTGGTCGGCGAGCACGCGGCCGCCCTGGCCCGCGCCGGCATGCATGTCGAGCCCTTCGGCGGCGCCACGGTGATCGTGACCGCGAAGCCGGCGCTCGCCGGCAACGTGCCGGCGGCGACACTCGTCCGGGAGGTGCTCGGCCGGCTGACCGCGTCGGCCACCTCCGCCGGGATGCTCGTCGACGAGATTCTCCACGGGCTGGCCTGCAAGGCGGCGATCAAGGCGGGTGATCCGCTGTCGCAGGCGGAGGTCGATGCCCTGGTGCGCGACCGGCGGCGCGTGCAGGATTCACACCATTGTCCCCACGGCCGTCCGACGTCGCTCACCCTGTCGCGGCACGAACTCGACCGGCAGTTCCGCCGCACCTGAACCCCCAACGCCGCCCCGGCGGTCACCTGGAGAACACGATGATCTGTGTGAGCATCGGCCGCGGGCGCCATCGGCACGTGATCGCCGAGCACCGCCATCTCGCGGAGAACGGCATCCGCCTCGTGGAGCTGCGGCTCGACTACATCCAGGGCAACGTGCAGGTGAAGCGGCTGCTGCACGAGCGGCCCTGCCCTGCGATCGCCACCTGTCGGCGCACGGCCGACGGAGGGCGGTGGGAGCGGTCGGAGGAGGAGCGGCTGCTGGTCCTGCGGACGGCGATCGTCGAGGGGGCCGACTACGTCGACCTCGAGGACGACATCGCCACGAAGGTGCCACGCTACGGGAGCACGAAGCGGATCGTCAGCCATCACGATTTCCACAAGACGCCGCCCGACCTCGCGGCCCTCCACAAGCGTCTGGCGGGCATGGATGCCGACATCGTCAAGATCGCCACGATGGCCAACCATCCGACCGACAATCTGCGGATGCTGGAGATGGTGCGGGCGAGCAAGGTGCCCACGATCGGAATCTGCATGGGCGACATCGGCGTGCCGACCCGGGTGCTCGCCGGCCGGGCCGGCGCCCCGTTCACATTCGCCACCTTCCATGACGACCGCGTGCTCGCTCCCGGGCAGATCGGCTGGCGGCAGATGCGCGACGTCTACCGCTACGAGTCGATCACGCCGAAGACCCGGATCTACGGCGTGGTGGCCGATCCCGTGGCCCACAGCCTGAGCCCGGTGGTGCACAACGCGGCCCTCGCCGCCGAAGGCATCGATGCGGTCTACCTGCCGTTCCGCGTGCCGGCCGAGCAGATCGGCGAGTTCCTCTCCGGAGCCGGCCGCTGGCCGCTGGCCGGACTGAGCGTCACGATCCCGCACAAGGAAGCCGTGCTCCCGTTCGCCACCGTGAAGGACGACCTCGTGGCCGCGATCGGCGCCGCCAACACGCTCGCCTTCAGGCCCACGGGCGTGACGGCTTCCAACACCGATGCCACCGCCGCCGTGGAGAGCCTCGAGGCCGCGATCCGCGAGCAGGATGCCGCCGTGGAGGGACTCGGGGTCAAATCGGCCATCGTGCTCGGAGCCGGCGGCGCCGCGCGGGCCGTCGCCTTCGCCCTCCGGAAGCGCGGTGTCGACGTGACGGTGGCGTCGCGGACGCTCGAACGAGCGAAGAAGATCGCCGCCGAGGTGGGCTGCAAGGCCGTCGACTGGGCCGCCCGCTACCGACTCCCCTACGATTGCCTCGTGAATGCGACGCCGGTCGGCATGCATCCCAACGTCGACGAAACCCCCTTCGACAAGGAGCACCTGCGGTCGTACATGGTCGTGTTCGACACGGTCTACAACCCCGAGAACACGCTGCTCGTGAAAGAGGCGAGATCGATCGGCTGCAAGATCGTGACGGGCGTCGACATGTTCGTGCGGCAGGCCGCGATCCAGTTTCGCATCTGGCACGATCGCGAGCCTCCGCATCACGTGATGCGCGAGGCGCTCAAGCGGGCGACGGCCTCCGCCAAGCAGCCGGTGTAGGCCACCCCATGCCCCTCGTCACGCTGATTGGGTATCGCGGCACCGGGAAAACGACGGTGGCGCGGCTGCTCGCCGAACGGCTGACCACGTCGTGGGTCGATGCCGACCTCGTGCTCGAGGAGCGGCTCGGCTGCACGATCGCGGAGCTCGTCCGAAGCAAGGGTGAGCCCGTGTTTCGTGATGCGGAAGCGGAACTGCTCGCGGAGCTGCTCCTCACGTGTCGCGGCATCCTCGCCACGGGAGGCGGCGTGGTCCTGCGGGAGTCGAATCGAGGCCTGTTGCGCGAGCGTGGCCGGCCGGTCGTGTGGCTCGACGCCCCGGTGGACACAATCCGTCGGCGGCTCGCGGCCGATCCGGCGACCCTCGCACGCCGGCCGGCACTCGCCGGCGGCGATCCGCTCGCGGAAGTGGAGGCGGCCGTGCACGCCCGGGAGCCCCTGTATCGTGCCTGCGCCGACTGGACGATCGACACGGCAGCGGCCACGCCGGCCGACGTCGCTGCGCGGATCGCAGCCTGGCTCGACCGGGCCGGAGCGACGCCCGGGCGGGAAGGCGCGGCGTCATGAACAGCCTCGGTCAAGCGTGGGCCAGCGGACCGCCGGCGGGCGTGGCGGCCGTGATGGTCGGAGGAGTGCTCGGGCTGCTGCTCTGCCGTGCCGTGGGGGAATGGTTTCGGGCCACCGACGACGCGCTGCCGGCACGGTGGACATGCGCCGTCATGGCCGTGTGCGCGGCGATCGCGGCCGGCCTGCTCTGGTGGTGGGAGATCGTGAACGCCGGTCTGCTTCCGGCCACCCTTCGGACCGGTGCGACACCGCTGGTTCAGGGCGAGCCCGCCGCGCGATATCTTGCGCATGTCGTGCTCTTCTGGCTGCTCGCCGCGGCGACCTGGATTGATTTTCGGCAGCGGGTGATCCCCGACTGGATCACCGTTCCCGGCGCGCTCCTGGGCATGGCCTATGCCTGGGTGTGGCCGAGGTCGCTCCTGCCCGTTGTGGTGGAGGTGCCCCGTTCGTTCGCAACGCCTGCCGTCGAGGCCGACGTGCTCGCCTGGTATGGCGGGCTCGGCGCCGGCGGGGGAGCGCTGGGCGCGGCACCGCAGGCGGCCGGCCTCGCGCTCGCGCTTGCGATCTTCGCCCTGTGGTGGCTCGTGTGCACAGAGGCTCCACCGCCCGAGGATCCCGCCCCGTGGCGGTCACCGCGCAAGGTGATCCTGGGCATCGGGCTCGCCGCCCTTGCTGCCGCCTGGTGGTTCGGCACCGTCCGGTTCGATGCGGTTCAGACCGCGCTCGTGGGGCTGGGCGTGTCTGGTGGGCTGGTGTGGGCCATGCGGGCCGGTGCGTCGCAGGCGCTCGGCAAGGAAGCGATGGGCCTCGGCGACGTGACGCTGATGGCGATGGTGGGGGCATGGCTTGGCTGGCAGGCCTGCGTGCTCACGTTTTTCCTGGCAGCGTTCATCGGCCTTGGCCACGGCGTGGCCCAGTTCGTGCGCCATCGTGAGAACGAACTCCCCTTCGGGCCCAGCCTGTGCCTCGCCGCAGCGCTCGTCGTCGTCGCATGGCGGCCGATCTGGCAGGTCGCGGGCGTGCATTTCGAATCGCCCGGGCAGTTGATCCTCGTGGTCGCGGCCGTGGTGGCGCTGACGGCGGTCACGCTCTTCTTCTGGCGGCTGTATCGCGGCGTCACCTGAGTTTTGCGGGCCCGCGCCGGCCTTGCCCGGCCAGCCGGGCATCCCTACGATCCGCGGCCTGCCCCACCCCCTTCCCTGCCCGCAGGAACGGAGCCGGATGCAATGGCGAACGGACCGCGTCTGACCACCGGCAGGATCGTGGTCGTGGCGCTCACCGCCTGCGCCGTGGGCTGCACGCAGAATCCATTCCGGTCGGCCGCCTCCACCGCGCCGTCGGGCGCCGTGCAGCCCCCCGGCATCGCCGCCTTCGCGCCCACGGCCCCGCCGCCAACGCCCCCTGCGGCGCCGTCGTTCCTCGACACCGACCCGCGGCAGCTGGAAGCCGGCCTCGCCCGCAGCCGCCAGGAGGCGCAGGTGATGCAGGACGAGATCACGGCCCTCCGCGAACAGCTCGCGAGCACGTCGACCCAGCTCGCCCAGGCCCGGGCCGTGGGGATTCCCGCCGCCCAGCCTGCGGCCCCGGCCGTGCCTCCCGGCACGATGACGCCCGTGGCGATGCAGTCGGCGATGACGGCGCTCTCGCTGCCCGGCGTCGAGAAGCGGCTCGACGGCGGCGTCGTGCGGCTCGAGATTCCGGCCGACAAGCTGTTCGAGCCCGGCGGCGTGAACCTCTTGCCCGCCGGCTCCGCGCTTCTCACGCAGGTGGCCGACGAGGTCGAGCGGGTGTACCCCGGCCACTTCCTCGGCATCGAGGGGCACACCGACACCGAGCCGCTGCAGAATGCCTCGTGGGGATCGCAGCATCAACTGAGCGTCGCCCGGGCCTCGACCGTGTTCGACTTTCTCACCAGTCGCACCTCCCTCAAGCAGGGCCAGCTGTTCCTCGTCGCCCACGGACCGAATCATCCCGTTGTGTCGAATGCCACCGCGGCGGGCCGGGCCCGCAACCGGCGGATCGAGATCGTGATCTATCCGGAGCGGGCAGGCGCCGACGCCGCGTCCACGGCGCACCCGGCCGCCGCAGCCGGCGGTGGCGGCTGACGCCGCGGCCGTTACACTCGCGGCATGGTCACGATCGTCGATTACGGCAGCGGCAACCTGCGCAGCGTGCAGAAGGCCTGCGAGCGGCTCGGCACCGCCGCGCGGATCACCGACGATCCGAACCGGGTTGCCGAGGCTGAGAAACTCATCCTCCCCGGCGTCGGGGCGTTCGGCGACGCGATGCGGGAATTGCGGGCCCGCGGGCTCGTCGAGCCGATCCTCGCGCACCTCGGGTTGGATCGCCCGTTCTTCGGCATCTGCATGGGCCTGCAGCTCCTCTTCGAGACCGGCCTCGAGGGCGGGCGGCACGCGGGGCTGGGCGTGCTGGCCGGCGACGTCGTGCGGTTCGCGCTTCCCGCCGGCATGAAGGTGCCACACATGGGCTGGAACACGGTCGCGTGGACCAGCATCGATGCCGAGCGGGCCCCTGTCGCCACGGACGACTACTTCTACTTCGTGCACGCCTACCACGCCCGTCCGACCGACGCGACGGTGATCGCCGCGACCACCGACTACGGCGGGTCGTTCTGCTCGGCCGTGCGCCGCGGGCGGCTGTTCGCCACCCAGTTCCATCCCGAAAAGAGCCAAGCGGCGGGTCTGCAGCTCCTCGCCTCGTTCCTGGCCTGACGCATCCTCGGAGACTTCGCACGATGGAACTCTGGCCGGCGATCGATCTGCGAGGCGGGCGGTGCGTCCGCCTCCTCCAGGGCGACTACGACCGCGAGACGGTCTTCGGCGACGACCCCGTGGCCATGGCCCGGCAGTTCGTGGCCGCCGGCGCCCGCCGGCTGCACATCGTCGATCTCGACGGCGCGAAGGCCGGCGCACCCGTGCAGGCCGGGCTCGTCGAGCGGATCGTGCAGGCGGCCGGCGTCCCCTGCCAGATCGGCGGCGGAATCCGCACGCTCGACACGGCCCGTCGCTACGCCGACGCCGGCGTGGCCCGCGTCGTCGTGGGGAGCATCGCGATCGAGCAGCCTCACCTGCTCGACGAACTGGCCGCCGCCCTCCCCGGCCGGATCGTGCTCGGCCTCGACGCCCGCGACGGCCGCGTGGCCGTGCGGGGCTGGATCGAGACGAGCCCGCTCACGGCGCTCGACGTGGCGCGGCGGCACGAGCACCTCCCCCTCGCGGCCCTCGTCTACACCGACATCGCCACCGACGGCACGCTCGGCGGCCCGAACCTCGCGGCCCTCCGCGACATGGTGAACGCGGTCAAGCTCCCGGTCGTCGCCTCGGGCGGCATCGCGACCGCCGCCGACCTCGTGCAGGTGGCCAAGGTGGGCGCCGCCGGCTGCATCGTGGGCCGCGCCCTCTACGACGGCGGCCTCTCCCTCACCGCCGCCGCCACCGCCTGCGGCGAAAGGTAATCGGGCCTTCCATCTGGCACCCCAACTCGCCCAATCCGGCTCGGGTTTGCCCCGTACCACCTCGCCGGACGCTCACTGCGGCCCTCCAGGCCTCCGTTCGCTCGACTCCGGCTGCGCTGCGCCATCCATGGCTGCGCTTGCCTGCATACGCCGGCTCAATGGTAGGGGCAACCCCTCGCCTCCCCCC
>JBJSZP010000141.1:0-1210 GCA_046090365.1 Planctomycetia bacterium | reverse complement strand
ATCCCGCCGGGGCGACGGTGCAGGTGATTGGCGTCGGCCGGCCGGCCGTGCGCGAGCCGATGGCCGAGGCCGCCTTTGCGCTCGGGGCGCGGCGGGTGCTCGTCGTGTCGGGCACGATTGCCGGGGCCGACGGAAAGGCCTTCGACGAGGTGAGCCTGTTCGGGCCGACCGATGTGATCGACGTCTCCGCCACAGGCACCCGCCGGTTTCGCTGGGCGCCCGAGGATTTCGGGCTCGCGACCCGTCCGGCGGCCGACCTCGCCGCGCTCGCGGTCGACGGGCCGCAGGAAAGCGCCACCACGGTCCGCGCCGTGCTCGGCGGCGCGGGCGGGCCGTGTCGCGAGATCGTGGTGCTCAACGCGGCCGCCGTGCTCTGGGCGGCCGGGAGAGGCGGCGATCCCGTGTCGGCCGCCCGGCTCGCCGCCGACGCGATCGACTCGGGGGCCGCCGCCGCCACGCTCGCGCGCCTCGCGGCCGCATCGCGTTTGCTGTAGCCGCAGAGTGGCACTCTGCGGAATGTGGCCGGGTGCAGATCGAACAATCTGCACCTACAGACTCGCTCCCTTTGCACCCGTAGAATTCGGCGATGCTCCAGCTGCCCGTGATCCAGCCCGATGCCGCGCCCGCTGCAGCGGCGCCCGCCGTGCCGCCGTGCTGCGCGGCCGAGTCGCGGCAGCGCGGCGACGGCTTGCGGCTCGCCGTGTGCGCCATCCTCGGCGCGATCCTGCTCGCCGTGGCGATGGCGCCGATGGCCGCGCACATGCTGCCGGCCGCGCTCGGCGGCCACGCGCTCGCCGAGTGGTGCGAGCGGGCGGGGCTCACGGGCCGCGTCGGCAACTGGCTGCAGTGGCTGCTCGCGACGCCGATCGTGTTGTGGGGAGGCTGGCCGATCCTCACCGGGGGCTGGGCGGGCTTCCGCCGCGGCCGGCCGACGATGTTTTCGCTGATTGCCCTCGGCGTGGGCGTGGCCTACGTCGCGAGCGTCGTGGCCACGCTCGTGCCGGGGTTGTTCCCCGACGCATTCCGCCGCCCCGACGGAAGCGTGGAGGTGTTCTTCGAATCGGCCGGCATGATCGTGGTGCTCGTGCTCGCCGGGCAGCTCCTCGAAACGCGGGCCCGCCGCGCGACCACCACCGCGATCCGCGCCCTCATGGATCTCGCGCCCCCGACGGCCGAACGGTTTCCGGGCGGAGAGAGCGTGCCGCTCGGC
>JBJSZP010000140.1:0-991 GCA_046090365.1 Planctomycetia bacterium | reverse complement strand
TCCGTCGCCATCGAGCTCGACCTCGGCAAGCGGCATTTTCCGGGATTCGAGGTGCCCGCGGGCCGGACGGCCTCCGAGGAGCTGCGCCGGCTGTGCCTGGCCGGGCTGCGCGAGCGGTATGCGGCCGTGCCGAAGCGCTGGGCCGCCGGGGCCGCGCCGGCGGACCCGGCGACGGCGGAGCTTCACGCGCAGGTCACCGAGCGGCTCGACCGCGAGCTCGCCGTGATCGACACGCTCGGGTTCGCGAGCTACTTCCTCATCGTGTGGGACTTCGTGCGGCACGCCCGTGAGCTGGGCATCCCGGCGGCGGCCCGCGGCTCGGGCGTGGGCTCGCTCGTGGCCTACTCGCTCTACCTCTCGCACGTCTGCCCGCTGGAATATGACCTGCTCTTCGAGCGGTTCCTCGACGTCAACCGCCGTGAGGCGCCCGATATCGACATCGATTTCTGCAAGGAGCGGCGCGGCGAGGTCATCGAGTACGTCAAGAAGAAGTACGGCGCCGCGAACGTGGCCCAGATCGGCACGTTCGGCACGCTCGCCGCCCGGGCGGCGATCCGCGACGTGGGTCGGGCCATGGGCCTCGCGATCCCGCGGGTCGACCAGATCGTGGCCCTCGTGCCCGACCAGCTCGGGATTTCGCTCGAAGACGCGGCCGCGCCCGGCTCCCAGTTGGCCGCCGCCTGCGAGGCCGATCCGGAGGTCCGCGAGCTCGTGGACCTGGCCAAGCAGATCGAGGGACTCGCCCGCAACGTGGGCACCCATGCCGCGGCGGTGGTGATCGCCGATCGGCCGCTCGTGGAATACGTGCCGCTCCAGCGGGTGACCGGGAAGGAGGAAGTGATCACCCAGTGGGCCATGGGCGACGTGGAACGCGCCGGGCTCATGAAGATGGACTTCCTCGGCCTGCGCTACCTCACCGTGGTGGCGAAGACGCTCGAGATCATCGAGCAGGCGACGGGCAGCCGGCCCGATCCGTTCGCCTTCCCGCTCG
>JBJSZP010000139.1:0-2408 GCA_046090365.1 Planctomycetia bacterium | reverse complement strand
AGCGGCTTGCCCGTCGGGTCGCGGTAGAACATCGAAAGGTCGATCGTGGCCTGCTGCACCGACCGGTCGGCCTGCACCACCACCGCCTGGCGGAGGGCGATGTTCTGCTGGTTGTCGATCCGCTCGATGTTGGCCACGGCGCCGCGGTCGACGCGGAGCCCGATCTCCACGTCGCGCTCCACCGCGAGGTCCACGAGGTAGTCGGCGGCGCGGCGGCGCTCGCCGCTGCCCGACCAGTTCCAGTAGCTGCGGGCGGCGGCCCGCATGTAGTCGAGGCGGCTGCGCATGATCGTGGGCTCCGCCAGCGACACGTCGATCTCCGCCTGGGCCCGCGTGGCCCGGGCCCGGTCGATGTCGCGGTTCTTCGCGAGCGGCATGGTGAGGCCCCCGCGGAATTCACCGGCGTCGGCGGTGAGCTGCCCGAGGTTGTAGGTGGGGAAGTTGCCGAAGCCGGTGCGGTAGCCGCCAAACAGGCTCACGCCGCCGTAGGGCAGGAGCTGCTGCATGCCGAAGTCGGAGCGGTAGTTTTCATACGTGCCGGGGGCGAGGGAGGTCCCGGCGCCGGTGACGTTGGTGTCGAACGCGCCCATCGCGCTCGTGAGCCGGCCGGCGGCGATCCCGCGCTCTCGCTCCACGGCCTGGAGCAGCGGATAGTGGAGCATCACGCTCTGGAGCACCTCGCAGAGGGTCAGCGGCGCGTCGCGCTCGTCGGTGGCGGCGCCGGGGATCGGCGGCTCCGTGGGGGCCACGAGCTTCGCGCCGCCCGGCACCTTGGGGAGCTTTTCGGCGGGCGTCGGGGCGTCGTCCTCGGGGATGTCGGGGAGCTTTTCGAGCAGTTCCTCGGTGGAGAGCTCCTGTGGGCGGCCCTGCGGGGCCGGGAGATGCTCGGCTTCGGCCTCGAGGGCAGCCAGGCTGACGGCGGGCCGGAAGAGCGTCGGCTCGGCGGCATGGGCGCACGTGGCGAGCAAGAGGATCGTGGCGACGCTCGGCACGAGGCCGAGCCGATGCCCGGCAAGGCAAACCTTGGCTTTGACTTCGCCGGGCTGCAGCGAAGCGAGGCACGACGCCGAGGCTTCGCGTGTTACTTGACCTTGATCTTGGGCGGCTTCGGGCTGTCGTCCTTCGCGATCGGCGACACCACAGGCGGGAAGCCGTTGAGCCTCCGCCAGAGCTCGTAGCCGAGCGGCACGCGGTTCAAAAACACCCAGCCGATCGCCTGATTGCCCTGCCTGAGAAACTCGGCGTCGGGCCACATCTCGCCTGGCCGCATCGCGTCGGGCTCGATCAGGAGGCGGAATTTCCCCGAGGTGCCGCTGGCCGCCGCGTCGATCTGCCGCACCTTCCCGCCGAAGGTGCCGATCGCCAGTTCCGGGAACCCCGAAAACTGGATCGCCGGCCAGCCCTCGAACTGCAGCCGCACCTGCGGCAGCTCGCCGGTGCGTTCCGCGAACCCGCGCACCAGCGGTGCGTCCAGGCCGTCGAGGAAGAGCTCGACGACGCGGTCGTTGGTGTCGGGCACGATGGTGCAAAGCTCGTCGCCTTCCTTTACGAACTGCCCTCCCTGACCCACGTTTGCTTCCACGCGGAACACGGTTCCGTCGCAGGGTGCCACCACGAGCCGGGCTTTGAAGCGTTCGATCCGGTTGTCGATCTCCTGGATTTCCCGCTCGATCGAAAACAGGTTTTGTTCGCTCTTGCGCAGGTTGGAGCGGGCCACGGCGATCGCCGAGAGGCCGGCGGCATCGGCCTGGAGGAGGAGCGCCTCCTGGGTGAGCAGGGCGGCCTCGGCCCGCTGGACCTCGGCAGCGGCCCGCTCCGTGTCGGTGAAGGCGCGGTCCGACCGCATCCGGGCTTCGTCGCGGTTGAGCTTGCTCTCGAGGCCGCCGAAGGTGGGATTCGTGAACAGGTCCTCGAACATCTCGAAGCGGGTCTTCTCGAACTGCTGCGCGAACTGCGCATTGGCGCCCACCTGCTTCGCCACCTCGATCGCCTTGCGTGCCGCCTCACGATTCGCCTCCGCCGCCTTCACTGCCGCGTCGCGGGCCGATTCCTGGGCCTTCGCCGCGGCCGCCTGTTCGGCCACCTCCTGCTTCGCCGCCGCCAGCCGGCCGGCGAGAAACTCGCGCTGGGCCTCCAGCCTTGCGGCAAGCTCAGGATCGTTGTCTTCGATATCGACCACCGGATCGTTCATCTTCACGCGGCTTCCCTCGACCACATGCCACTTGCGCACCTGCCCCGAAACCCGCGCCGTGAGCACCTGCATCCGTTCGACTGGGGAATATGCGACGACCTGCCCCCGGCCCTGCACGGTCTGCTGCCAGGGCACGAAGGCGAGGATGAATGGGGTGGCCAGGAAAAGCAGGACGACCAGCCGCACCGTCCAGCGCACGAAGGCGGGCGTGGCCGAC
>JBJSZP010000138.1:0-2168 GCA_046090365.1 Planctomycetia bacterium | reverse complement strand
CCGGCGATCCGCGGGGCGTTGTCGACGCCGGCGAGCGTGAGCGCCTCGCGGGCGATCTGCCCGCCGTCGAGCGGCGGCACCGGGATCAGGTTGATGAGCGGCCAGAAGATGTTGACCTGCAGCAGAAACCACAAGAGCGCGGCGGTGAGCTGCGAGGGGAGTGGCTGGCCGGCCGTGAGCCCGAGCGGCTCTCGGAGCGACTCGAACGGAAAGGGCACGCGGAAGCCCGCGGCATTGAGGCCGACGACGACGAGGGCTGCGAGGGCCAGCTGGGCGAAGGGCCCCGCCGCCGACACGAGGAGCCGCTGGATCGGCCGCAGGTGCCGCCGCCCCCAGGGGCTCGGGATCGCGAGCCCACCGAAGTGGTAGAGCACGACGTGGGCCGCCTGGCCGAACCAACGGTACGCGAGCGCGTGGCCCAGCTCGTGCACGAGCAGCGACACGAACACCACGCCCACCCAGGCCACGAGCAGCCGGAGGAGTTCGCGCTGATCGCTGCCGGCGAGCGCCTGGCAGACGTTCCAGCCCAAGAGCGCCGCCGCCACCCAGAACCACGCGCTCACCCGCACGGGAACCCGCGCGAGTGAAAACTCGAGATCGGCGGGCGTGGGCTGTGGCTCGGCGAGGATCATCGGCCCCATTATGCCGCCCGGGCGGCCGGCCGTGGGGCGACGCTCGCGCGGCCGTCGCCGGCCGCGATCGCGAACACAGCCTCGGCGGCACGGGCCGCCGAGCCTCCGTGCGCCACTCTGGCAGCCACGGCCTCGATCCGCGCCCGCGTCTGCTCGATTGCGGTGGAGTCGGTGAGCCACTCGACCACGTGGGCCGCCGCCCGCCGGGCAGGATCCTGCACGGCGAGGAATTCCGGGTACACCGCCTCGGGGTCGGCCGGCTCCACGTCGCTCGGCGGCCGCCACGCGCCCCGCGCGGCCCGGACCGGATCGCGGCAGGCGAGCAGGTTGACGAGCGTGATGAACCGCGCCCGGCGGTACCAGCTCTGTACGACGTAGGCCAGCCCGCTGACCCGGTAGACGATCACGGTGGGCACGCGCGAGGCGAGCAGTTCGAGCGACACCGATCCGCTCACGGCGATCGCGCAGGTGGCCTCCGCGATCAGGGCCCGCGTCCGGCCGGCCTCGACCATCACCTCGAGTCCGCCAAGCGAGCCGCGCAGGGCCGCGAGCGTCTCGCGCACCCGCGCGGCATGCCGCTCGTGGAGCGCGCCGATCGCGAATCGCGCGTCGGGCACACGGTCCCTCACGAGCGCGGCTGCGCGGAGGATCGACGCCAGGTTCGCCTCGATCTCCTGCCCCCGCGAGCCGGGCAGCAGGAGCACGAGCGGCTGCTCGCCCGATCCGCGTTGCGATCCCACCGGCTCGAGCTCGTCGAAGAACGGATGGCCCACGAGCGTGCTCGGCATGCCCTGGGCGGTGAACCACTCGTGCTCGAAGGGGAGCGGCGAGAGCACGTGGTCGACGAGCCGGCGCATCTTCTTGATCCGCCAGCTCGCCCAGGCCCAGATCTGCGGCGGGCAGTAGAACACGACCGGGATCCCGTGCCGCTTCGCCCGCCAGGCGAGCCACCAGTGAAACCCCGGGAAGTCGACGAGCACGCACACGTCGGGCCGGGCATCGAGAAAACTCCGCTCGGCCCTGCGGGCGAGGTCGACGAAGCGGTGGATGTTGAGGATCACGCGCAGAAACCACATCACGGCCAACTGCGTCAGGTCGGCCACGAGCGTGCAGCCCTCCGCGGCCATGCACGGCCCCCCAAGCCCGACGCACTCGACGTCGGGCCGTCGAGCACGAAGCGCGCGCACGAGCAGCGCGGCATGGTGGTCGCCCGAAGGCTCGCCGGCAGAGAGGAACACGCGCATGAAAAAACTCCGCGGGGCCTCGCGACCCCGGCGGAGTATTTCACGTTCAGGTGCCCTGCCCTAGGCCATTTTCAAGAAGAGAAAGAGCGTGATTGCGCGCAACGGGAGGCTTCGGGCTCCCCGTATCCCGGGAGCCGGCGTATGTAGACAAGCGAAGCCAGGATGGCGAAGCGCAGTCGGAGTCGAGTGAGCGGAGGACAGGATGTCCGCAGCGAACGTCCGGCGACGGGCGTACGGGGAGCCCGAAGCCGGCGCGCCCCCACGATCGAACGTCCGGCGACGGGCGTACGGG
>JBJSZP010000137.1:0-2013 GCA_046090365.1 Planctomycetia bacterium | reverse complement strand
GATGCTGCTCGAAAAGGCCGACGTGGCCGTGAGCCCGGGCGCCGGCTTCGGCGCGGCCGGCGAGGGCTTCGTGCGGCTCGCGCTCATCGAAAACGAAAACCGCCTCCGCCAGGCCGTTCGGCAGATCGGCCGCGCCTTGGGCGACGAGCTCAAGGCCGCCGCGACGAGCCAGCGCGAGGCGGGGTAGGACAGGCTTCAGCCTGTTTTGGTCATCGTAGGACAGGCTTGAGCCTGTCGAGTTATGACAGGCTCAAGCAAGAGAGGCTGAAGCAAGACAGGCTGAAGCCTGTCCTACTCTTCGAGTTCGGGGAGGACGGCTTCGGCGGCGGCGGCTTCGCGGAGCTTCTCGAGGGCCTTGGCCTCGATCTGCCGCACCCGCTCCTTCGTCACGCCCAGGGCCGAGCCGACCTCCTTCAAGGTCTGCGGCTCGTGCTCGTGGTCGAGCCCGTAGCGGCGGATGATGATCGTCTGCTCGCGGGAATCGAGCCGGTCGAGGAAGCGGCCCACCTGCTGCAGCCGATCGCGCTCGGCGAGCCGCTGCTGGTATTCGTCGGCCCGCCGGTCGGTGGTCGACTGGAGCATGTCCATGTCGGCCGCACGGAACCGGTCGCGCCGCTTGTGCTCATCGGGAATCGTGCGGGCGTAGTTCTTCATGATCGCCCACGAGGCGTAGGTGCTGAACTTGTTGCCCCGGGAGTAGTCGAACTTCTCCACCGCCCGCATCAGCGACATGTTGCCGTCGCTGACGAGATCGAAGAAGCCGTCGCCCGGCGCAACTCGGCGCTTCGCGATCGACACCACCAGCCGGAGGTTTGCCCGCACGAGCCGGTTCTTGAGCGCCACGATCTCCTCATAGAGCTTGTCGATCTGGTCCATGAGGCGGGTGCTCGGCCGCTCGGGATCGAGCTGCTCGCGGAGTTTCGAGGCCTTGTACTTGAGGAAGTTGAACTTCCGGAACAGCCACACCTCCTGCTCGCGCGTGAGCAGCGGCACCTCGTAGAGGCTGGCGAGGTAGGCCGGCAGGCCCGACGGGCGGCGGACCTTCTTCGCCGGCTCGTCGAGGCCCGGGAAGGGCTGGTTGACCACCTTCTCGGCGCTCTTCCGCAGGAACAGCGCGTTGGGGATGTAGTCGAGCGGCAGTTGCATCACGTGCGCCGCCCGCTGGGTGAGGATCACACGGTAGATGCTCGCCCGCGACCGGCGATACCGCTTGGCGATCGACTCCACCGGCTCGCCCTGCGCGTAGAAGTGGTAGATCCGCTCGCAGGTCTCCGGCCGCAGCCGGCCGTCGTCGGCGGCGAACACCGCGGCTTCGGGGTGGTCGTGGTCGTGCTGCTTGATCGTGTAGCGGATCGTCTCGACGCTGCGATGCAGCCGCCCCGCGATCCGCCGGTGCACATCGGCCGGGCTGGCGCCCGCGGCGGCGAGCCGCCGGGCCCAGGCGATGATCCGGTCGTGCTCCTCCTGGGAGAGCTGGCTGAACCGGGCACCGCGCTCGATCCGCGACGGGTTGGCGGCGATGAACCGCTCGACGGCGCTGGCGAGGAAGCCCACGCGCTTGCGGCCGCCGACCTCGTAGCGCTGGGCCACGAGGCCGTGCTCCCGCCACCGGGAGATCGTCTTCGTCGACACGTTGAACCGCTTGGCGAGATCCTCGATCGACAGCACCTCCTCGTTGGCGAGGGGGCTGGCGACAGACGAAGGGTTCGCCACCGCCGCGGCGTGCTCGACCGCGGCGCGTTCGGCCTCAGCAGGAAATAGCGACATGAAAGGGCCCGTCGAATTGGAACGCATGACTCTCCTCCTTGCCGGCAATCCTTTGCCAGCTGTGTGGTGCCTCGGATCCGATCGTTCTCGCCGTCCTCGGCGTCCGCGCGTTCTGCAGGGGGCATCGTCGCCCCCGCCACCGTGCCCGGGACGTGGGAGTTATACGGATGTCGACCTCCGTCGGTTCAGCCGGCCAACCGCCGGCTTGAGTTTTTTCTAACGAGCCTGCATGCACGGCACGCTTTC
>JBJSZP010000136.1:0-6708 GCA_046090365.1 Planctomycetia bacterium | reverse complement strand
TGCCCCTACCATTGAGCCGGCGTATGTAGGCAAGCGCAGCCATGGATGGCGCAGCGCAGCCGGAGTCGAGCGAGCGGAGGGCTGGAGGCCCGCAGTGAGCGTCCGGCGAGGTGGTACGGGGCAACCCCGAGCCGGCGCGGCAGAGTTGGGTACAGACGGGCGTTGCGGAAGCCTGGAACTGGCACGGACAAAGGTGCGAGAGAACGTGAAACTCCTCCTCTATGAATGGTGCTGTTCGGGCGGGCTCGCCATCGCGTCGGCGGACATCGGCGCCGAAGGGCGGGCGATGCTCGAGGCGCTCGCGGCCGATGCCGTGCGCGATGAGAAGCTCGACGTGACCGTGCTCGTCGATCCGCGGCACACGGTCGCGTTGCCCGCGGGCGTGCGCACGGTCGCACATGACGGGGCGGATGATGTCGCCACCCTCGTGGCTGCGGCGCGGCGGGCTGACTGGACGGTGGTCGTGGCGCCCGAGACCGATCGTGCTCTCCTTGACCGCGTGGCGGCCGTCCGCGCCTCCGGGGCACGCGCGCTCAATGCTTCGACCGCGTTCATCGCGATCGCCGCCGACAAGCAGGCGACGGCAAACGCGCTCGCCGCGGCGGGCGTGCCCGTGCCGGCCGGCCGGGCGCTCGCGCCGGGTGAGCCTGTGCCCGCCGATTTTCAGCTGCCCGCCGTGCGCAAACTCCGAGACGGCGTCGGTGGCGAGGGGTTTTCCATTGTGCGGTCGGCAGGCACGCCGTCGGTCTCACACGCCACGCGGCTCGAGGCGTTCGTGGTCGGCGAGCCCGTCGGCGTGTCGTGCCTGTGCGGGCCGGGCGGGCTCGAGGTTTTGCCGCCGCTGCGGCAGCGGTTTTCGTCGGGCGATCCGCCGCGGTTTCTTGGCGGCGAGCCGATGGCGGCAGGACCTGCCGCGGCGCGGGCCGCGGCGCTTGCCAGGCGGGCCGTGGCCGCCGTCGCCCGCGCCGCCGGCGATGCGGGCGCCGGCCTCGGCTGGGTGGGAGTCGACATGATCCTCGGCCCCCGCGACGATGGCCAGGCCGATCGGGTTCTCGAGGTGAACCCGCGGCTGACGACGTCGTTCGTCGGGCTCGCCGCGGCTGCGCCGCGGTGCCTCGTGCGCACGATGCTCGACCTGGCGGCCGGCGAGCGGGTGAGCGATGGAGCAGCGTGACGCGAGATCCGACGTGCTCGCCTTCGACGTCGGCGGGGCCAACATCAAGGCGGCCGACGGCCTGGGATGGACGCACGCGGAAGCGTTTCCACTCTGGCAGAGGCCGGCGGCGCTCGCCGAGGCGCTCGGCCGGATCGTGGTGATGCGCAGGCCGCGCCGGATCGTGGCCACGATGACGGGCGAGATCGCCGACTGCTTTCCTTCGCGCGAGGTCGGCGTGGCACGGATCGTCGACGACCTCGAGGCGGCCGCGGCCCGCGCGACGCCCGCCGCCGATCTCGGCATCTACCTCGTCGACGGCTCGATCGTGCCGGCGAAAGAGGCACGGGCGCGGCCGCTCGCGGCCGCCGCCGCCAACTGGCATGCAATGGCCCGGCTCGCGGCCATGCACGCGACCGCAGACCGCACGTTCGCGATCGACGTGGGCTCGACCACCACCGATATCGTGCCGATCGAGCGAGGCACGCCCGTGCCCCGGGCGTGCGACGACGTGGGGCGGATGGCCGCGGGCGAACTGGTGTATACGGGCGTCGAGCGCACGCCGGTGGCCGCGATCGTGCGGTCGCTCCCCTGGCCTTCCGCGGGCCCGCGTCGGCAGCCGATCGCGAGCGAGCGCTATGCCGACTCGCACGACGTCTGGCTGATCCTCGACGGCATCCCCGAAGCCCCCGACGACCGCGACACGGCCGACGGCGAGCCGGCCACGCGGACCGCGGCGGCGCGACGGCTCGGCCGGATGCTGCTCGCCGATCCCGAGGCATTTTCCACTGCCGATGCCCGGGCGGCGGCCGAGTGGTGCGCACGAGCCCAGGGCCGGCAGGTGGCCCAGGCCCTCGCCCACGTGGCCGAAGCCGTGGGCTGGGAGCCACGGTGTGTCGTGCTCTCCGGCCACGGCGCGTGCCTCGCCGAACGGGCGCTCGGCCACCTCGGCTGGCGGGTGGACACGGTATCGCTGCCCGACCGCCTCGGGCACGGCATCTCGCGCGCCGCCTGCGCCCATGCCGTGGCGCTCATCGAGCGGAGGCTCGTGTCATGAGCAGCGGCAGTATCAGAATGCGCCGGTGGACTTTCGGCAGCCTGCGCACGGCCACGAGCGAAGGGCCGAGTGAAGTCGTGAAGGTGGGAGGCAGCCTGCTCTCCCTCCCCGGCTGGCCCGACCTCGTGGCCGGCCTCGTGCACGGCCGGTCAAGTCGCAGACGGGTGCTCATCGTGATGGGAGGCGGCGCGATCGTCGACGGCCTGCGGGCGATCGACGGCCTGGCCCCGCAGCCGGCCGAGACGATGCACTTCCTGGCGATCGATCTCCTCGGCACGACGGCTCGGCTCGTCGCTCGCTCGCTCGCCCTGCCCCTCGTCGGCGAGCCGGGCGCCGCTCCGGTTGCGGTCCTCGACGTGCCGCAGTGGCTCGGGGCGGCGGGCCGGCATGCGCGGCTCCCCGTCGGCTGGCATGTGACGAGCGATTCGATCGCGGCGCTCGTGGCCGCCGAGGCCGGTGCCGACCTACTGCTCGCGAAGCGGGTGCCGCCACCGCCGACAGATGCGAGTCCGCTCGCTGCGCTTGCCCGCGGTGGCTGGGTGGACGGTCACTTCCCGACGGCGGCCGCGCAGGTCGCGCGGATCACGTGGGCGGCGCCGGAGTCAGTCCCAATACCAGGCGTCGGCAGGACGCTCGGCGAGGGCGGCGACGCGGGCGGCGGCTGAGTCGCCCGACTCGGTCGTGTTCGTGGCGAACGCCCAGGGCTGAAACTGCACGCCCCCGGACGCACTCACGATCCAGCGGTTCCCCTTCTTGAAGCCGGTGGCCACCGTCGAGAGCGTCTCCGGGGCCTCGTACACCGGCACCGCGAGCCGCGTCGCATCGACCAGGGGAGTGAGATCGAGCCCCGCCCGCCGATCGAGCTGACGCCCGTGGATCAGCGCGGCCACGACGGCCAGGTCGACACAGTTGACGAGGTCCGCGAACACCGGCTGCTGGCGGCAGAGCGCGTCGTAGTGCTCCGTCATCGCGGCGCACCAGGCCTGCGCCGTCTTGTCGGCCGGCGCCTTGCCGCGCTCCGGGCCGCCCGCGGCGAAGATGTCGCTCTCGGTGAGGCACTTCATGCGGCGGCCCGTGATCTGCCAGGCGAGTTCGTCGGGATCGCGGGTGATCGGATCGTAGTCGGCCTCCAGCCAGAAGCGGGGCAGCGTGGCACCGCTCGTGGCTCCCGCGGGCACCATGGAGAGATAGCTCGGCAGGGCGGCCACGCCCGACGGCTCGAGCCCCATTCCGATCCGCTTCATGCGGTAGTCGGCCGCCACGAGCACGCGGGCGATCCGGCTGTCGGCCGGCACGCCGCCGACGGTCACCTTCTGCGGCCCGAGCACGTTTTCCATGGTGCGCAGCGTGGCCTCGGGATTGGCTCCGATGCTCTTCAGGCTGCCGAGGTAGCGCTGCAGCTTCGTCACGCCCTCGGGCGACGGATCGATCGAGCAGCGCACGCCGCCGGCCCGCGCCCCGTCGATCGCCCGCAGGGCGACCACGAAATCCTCGAGGAGGAGCAGCGGCCGGCCGCTCGTGCCGGCGACCACGTTGCCCATGGGATCGATCGCGGCCGCGTCGGCGGGCCCGGCGAGGATGATGTCGTGACCGTCGGGATCGACAAACACGTGCGTCACGCGCTCGAGTCCCCCGAGGAAGATGACGTCGGCCGGCAGCGGCGTGCCGGTCGTCGAGAACTGCTCGACGGCCTTGCAGAGCCGGGCGAGCGACACCTTCCGGAGGGCGGCCGGCTTGCCCGGCGGCAGCCCCGCCTTGGCCAGCATTTCGCGCCGCCGTGCGGCCAGCTCCAGGGAGGCCTCGGGCTCGAGCGTGCGCACGATGCCGTGGGCGTCGATCGAGATTCCGCCCACCGCCTGCCCGAAACCCATTCCCATGCCCATCTGGGCGGAGGCCGACGGCATGAGCCACACGGCCAGGACCGCGACGCATGCGCCGGCGAGGATGGCCGAGCGGAGATGCGGCCCACGGGCCTGACTGCTGCCTGATCCGGTCGAAAGGGCGGTCGTCATCGGAAACCTCGGGGGCTCGACGGAAACACGGGCGAAACGGCACACGCTCCGCGCGGGGGATGGTAGTGGCAGCACCCACCCCGCGGCAAACCCGGTTCGCATCGGAAAAACAGGGGTTTTTGCCCGGCCTCCCCAAACCATCCGCCCTGGTGCATGATGCAGGTCAAGGTTTTTGCCCTCGTGAATCCCTCCTCCTACCTGCTGATCCGCGACCCGGCCGGCGGCGAATCCGCCGCGCGGCTCGTCGCCGGCCAGCGGCTCACGCTCGGCCGCGCTCCCACGAACAACGTCGTGATCCACGACGAGCGGGCGAGCCGCCTGCACGCGGAGATCATCCCGACACCGGCCGGCTGGTCGATCCGGGATCTCGCCAGCCGCAACGGCACGTTCCTCGGGCAGACCCCGCTCGACGCCGAGCGGCTCCTCGCCCCCGGCGACGTGTTTTCGATCGGCAGGATGGAGATCACGTTCTGCCAGGGCGATCCGCCGTCGACGCTCACCGGCACGGCGGACCTCGAGGCCACCTCGCCGGCCCGCTCGGCCGAACTCGACCGCTGGCACGCCACGATCCGCCATCGCCGCACGCGCAGCCGCCTGCTCGATGCGATCGGGGAGACGTGCGAGATCGTGCCCCGGGTCGGCCGGGCGGCCGCCGAGCTGTGCCGGCTGGCATTCGCCCTCGGGAAGGCAGCCGACGCCCGGGCCATCGCCCGGCTGGCGCTCGACTCCGCGCTCCAGGGCGTGGCGGCGGCCCGCGGCGCCGTGTTCCTCCCGGCAGGCATCGCCGGCGGGCAGTCGACCTCGGCACCGGCGGGGCTCGAGCCGTTCGCGACGCTGCCCGAAGAGTGGCCCGACGCGGCCAGCCGCCTGGCCGGCGTGATCGCCACGGTCGTCGGCACCGACGAGGCCGTCATCGCCTGCGATGCCCGCCCCGCCGACGGCTCGACCACGCTCTCGGCGCCGATCCGGGCCGGCGGCCGCGCCATCGGCGCGATGCACGTCGAGATGCCGCACGGCGGCCGCGAGGCCACGCCCGACGATCTCGAGTTTTTGATGGCCGTGTGCGACGCCGTCGGCGTGGCGATCGAGAACCTCTCGGCCCGCGAGATCCTCTCCAGCCGGCTGGCGAGCACGGCCGACGAAAACGAGCGGCTCAAGCGCCGGCTCGGCGAGGAATCGCGCATGGTGGGCGCGAGCCCCGTGCTCGACGCGATCAAGGGGCAGATCGCCCGCGTGGCCGCGACGAAGGCAACGGTGCTCGTGCGGGGCGAGAGCGGCGTGGGCAAGGAGCTCGTGGCCCGCGCGATCCACGACGCGAGCGACCGGCGCAACGGCCCCTTCGTGTGCATGAACTGCGCCGCCCTCTCCGAGACGCTCCTCGAGAGCGAACTTTTCGGCCACGAAAAGGGCGCCTTCACCGGGGCCACCGAGCGGAAGGCCGGCAAGTTCGAGACCGCCCACAAGGGCACGCTGATGCTCGACGAGATCGGCGAGATGAGCCCGGCGATCCAGGCCAAGTTTCTGCGCGTGCTCGAGGGGCATCCCTTCGAGCGGGTCGGCGGCAGCAACCGCGTGCAGGTCGACGTGCGGGTCGTGGCCGCCACGAACCGCGACCTCGAGCAGGCGGTCAACGCGGGCGAGTTTCGCCGCGACCTCTACTTCCGCCTCAAGGTGGTGGAGATCCTCGTGCCCCCGCTCCGCAAGCGTCCCGAAGACATCGAGCCGCTCGCCCGCCACTACCTGCAACGGTTCGCCGCCGAGGCCGGCCGGCGGGTGCGCGACTTCACGCCGGAGGCCCTCCACGCCCTCCAGGCCTACCACTGGCCGGGCAACATCCGCGAACTCCGCAACGTGATCGAACGGGCCGTCGTGCTCTCCACCGCCGAGGTGATCGCCGCCGACGAACTCGCCCTCAGCCAGCTCTCCTCCCCCGGCGAGACGGGCCGCAGGTCGGGCGAGCGGGCGACCCCATTCGTGCCCCTGACCCTCGACGAACTGGAGCAGCGGCACGTACAGGCCACGCTCGCCGCCGTCGGCGGCAACAAGACGAAGGCCGCGACGATGCTCGGCATCGAACGCTCCACGCTCGACCGCAAACTCGCCCGCTGGGCAAAGGCGTAACTGGAGGACAGGCGTCCCGCCTGTCTTTTCTCAATGCACGCCGGCTCGTGACTGCCCAGACCCTCTCGCCGGACGTTCGCCTCAGCCCTCCAGGCTTCGGCTCTCTGCATGTCCGCTTCGCTTCGCCATCCATGGCTGCGCTCGCTTCCATAGCCCGCTCGAGGGCATGGGCAGCCCCGAGCCTCCTCAACTGGCTTGACTGAAAAGGGGGGGAGGCGAGGGGTTGCCCCTACCATTGAGCCGGCGTATGTAGGCAAGCGCAGCCATGGATGGCGCAGCGCAGCCGGAGTCGAGCGAGCGGAGGGCTGGAGGCCCGCAGTGAGCGTCCGGCGAGGTGGTACGGGGCAACCCCGAGCCGGCGCGGC
>JBJSZP010000135.1:0-2259 GCA_046090365.1 Planctomycetia bacterium | reverse complement strand
GCGGGTGGAGAGCTTGGCCGGGTCCTCGCCGTTGATCGCCTCGACGCGCAGCAGGGCGAAGTAGCGCTCGCTCTCCTTGGGCGGGCGGATCTGGCCGGCCACACTCATGCCGTTGCGCAGGCCGAAACGCCGGATCTGGCTGGGGGAGACGTAGATGTCGTCGGGGCACGAGAGGTAGTGGTAGTCGGGGCTGCGCAGGAAGCCGAAGCCGTCGGGCAGGATCTCGAGCGTGCCCTCGCCGAACATCAGGCCGTTGAGCTTGACGCGCTCCTTCAGGATCCGGAACACGAGGTCCTGCCGCTTGACGCCGGTGATGTCGCCGATTTCCTCCTTGCGGGCGAGCTCGATGAGCTCCGTCATCGAGAGCTTCTGAAGGGCCGTGATGTGCGTGTCGGCCTTCTTGAGCGACTCATAGCGGTCGGCAGGCTCGTGGTCTTCGAGCTTGACCTCTTCCGCGATCTCCTCCGCGATCGACATCGGCTCTTCGGCGAGCGGGTCGCCCAGCACGTCGTCGGGGCGTTCAGGGTCGGTGGTGGGCATGAAGCATCTCGCGGAGACCCGCCAAGGGCACGGGCGGAAGGGGAGCGGGGAGGGAGACGGACAGGAAGGGCGGCCCGTTGGTCCGGACCGAAGCCGACCGGCGGCGGGAGAGCTCCATCAGCGATGCCTGAGCTCCCCGACGATCCGGTCGACTTGAGAGTGAGTATAGGCAAGATCCTGCGAGGTATCCACGGCGAGGGTCGCTCGCACTCGGGCGGACGCGGCAGTTTGCGGGGATGCGCCCCCGCTGCCCGCCTCCCAGGCGGCTTCGCGTGCGGCCTGCTGCTCCGGGCTCACGCCCCGGCGGGCGAGCCGCTCCCTCCTCACGGCATCCTCACACTCGACCACCACGAGATGGTCGCACACCCGGTCCCAGCCCGCCCGCACGAGGAGCGGCACGTCGAGCACGACGATCTCGTCGGGCCGGCCGGCCGCCTCGGCCGCCTCCCGGGCGGCGGCGAGCGCGGCCTCGATCCGGCGATGCACCCGCGGATGCACGATCGCTTCGAGGGCCGCGAGCGCCGCGGCGTGCGCCGGCGTCGACCCGAACACGGCCTCGGCCAGCCGGGCGCGGTCGACGCCGCCCGCGGCCGAGAGCACGCCGGGCCCGAACCGCGCGGCGATCTCCGCCCGCACGTCGGGCTCGGCGAGTACCTCGTGGGCCAGCGCGTCGGCGTCGATGACGGTGGCCCCGCGCTCGCCGAACCGCCGCGCCACGGTCGACTTCCCCGCTCCGATCCTGCCGATGAGCCCGATCGTGATCATGCGTCGCCCTACTTCTCGCACTCCGCCCAGGTCGCCCCCTCGTGCACCGACACCTCGAGCGGCACGTCGAGCTGCATCGCCCCCTGCATCTCCCCGAGCACGAGCTCGCGCACCGCCTGCGACTCGTCGGCGGGCGTTTCGAGGAGGAGTTCGTCGTGGATCTGCAGCACGAGCCCCGCCGAGAGCCTTTCCGCCGCGAGCCGGCGGGCGACCCGCAGCATCGCCAACTTGATGAGGTCGGCGGCCGAGCCCTGCACGACGGTGTTGACCGCGGTGCGCTCCGGCAGCGCGAGCGCGAGGACGCCCGCGGCGGTGCGGCGGCCGGCCCGATCCCGCACCCCCGCGATCGTGCGGCGCCGGCCGAGCATCGTGGTCACGTGCCCGTCCCTCCGGCAGCGGTCGAGGATCTCGTCCATGAACTCCGCCGCCCCCGCGAACGTGCGGTAGTAGGCGGCGATGAACTCGGCGGCCTCCGGCTGCGGGATGGCCAGCGACTTCGCCAGGCCGAAGGCGCTCTGCCCGTAGAGGATCCCGAAGTTCACCGCCTTCGCGGTGCGCCGCATTTCCGCCGTGACGGCCCCCTCCTCGACGCCGAACACGGCTGCGGCCGTACGGGTGTGGATGTCGGTGCCCGAGGCGAAGGCCGCCCGCATCGCCGCGTCGCCGGAGAGGTGGGCGAGGATCCGCAGTTCGATCTGCGAGTAGTCGGCGGCGACGAACCGCCAGCCCGGCTCGCGGGGCAGGAACGCCGCCCGGATCTGCTGACCTTCCGCCGTGCGAATCGGGATGTTTTGGAGGTTGGGGTCGCTGGAACTGAGGCGGCCCGTGGCCGTCACGGTCTGGTTGAACGTCGTGTGGATCCGGCCCGTCGCGGGCTCGACGAGCGTGGGCAGCGCGTCGACGTAGGTGCTCTTCAGCTTGGCGTACTTGCGGTGCTCGAGCAGCTTCGCCGGC
>JBJSZP010000134.1:0-2099 GCA_046090365.1 Planctomycetia bacterium | reverse complement strand
GCCACCATCGCCCCGGCGAAGCTCGCGTGGCTCGTCGACACGGCCTGCGACCACTGCACGCCCGCGCCCTCGAGCGCCTCCACGATCTCGCGGCTCGTGCGCGGGCCGGCGCCGCGGAGCATCATCTCGCCGGAGAGCGTGGCCAGGCCGCAGCGGCCCGGGCCGTCGTGCACGGCACCCGCCGGCGTGTGAAACGCGATCGAAGCAGATTCGAGCCCGGGCAGCGCCTCGCCCACGAGCACGATCCCGTTGTCGAGCGTGGCGGAGAAGAGAGACTGCTTCACAGGCAGGCGGCTTCGGCGACGAGGAACGCGTCGGCCGGCCCGGCCTCGCTGCAGGCCACGGCCTCGGCCGGTTCGTCTGCCACGATCTTGTACACCGTCTTCGCCTTGCGGAAGCCCAGCTGCTGGTAGAGCCGCACAGCCCGCGAGTTGCTCGCCGTGACCTCGAGCGTGGCCTTGCGGAGGCCGTGGCCGCGGAAGCCGGCGAGCGCCTGCTCGATGAGCGCGGTCCCGAGCCCACGGCCGCGGTGCCCCGGCACGACGCCGATGTTCTGGATCGAGCCGCAGCCGAGCCGGTCGACCACGCCCTGGATCGTGCCGCACCATTCGAGGTCGCCCACGGCGTCGTTGCACACGACGAGCCAGGTGGCCGAGGGGAGGAAGCCCGACTTGCCGCGGATCTCCTTCATCAGCCGGCGGCAGCATTCGAGGTCGCCGAGGCAGGGAAACACCCGGGCGTCGCTCTCGGTGCGGAACGAGCGGAATTTCGTGCGGGCGTGCACGTCGAGGAGGGCCTCGTTCCACGCCACGAATCGGTAGCCCGCCGGCACCGGCCGCGGGCCTCGCCGCACCGTGAGGTCGGTGTCCATGCGGAACCGCTTGAAATAACAGGATTTCATGGGGGCTCCGGGGCGGGGGAGAGACGGCGATCCACTGAAGGTAAGTATGCCCTCCGTTGCGGTCAACGCGCCGGCCGATCGGGTGTGATGCGGGAATCGCATTGCGGACAGGGACCGCATGGGCTACTCTTTTTTGAGGCTTCAAAATATGTCTTTTGACGGTTCAAAACCGTTGCGGATGGCCGGCCGGGTGCTCCGGCGCTCGTGGCGGGGCTCCCTCGTCGCGGTCGGGCTGGTCGCTGCGTGTCTCATGGTGGCCGAGGCCCCGGCCGCCGACCGCGCCCCGCCGCAGGTGCTGGCCACGACCACGATCGTGGCCGACCTCGTGCGGCAGGTGGCGGGCGACCGCGTCGCTCTCGACACGCTCCTGGGACCGGGCATCGACCCCCACGGCTACAAGGCCACGCCGCGCGACGCCGATCGCCTCGCCCGCGCCGATCTCGTCGTGGCCTCGGGGCTGCATCTCGAAGGCAAACTCGGTGAACTGCTCGCGAAGCTCGGCCGGCGCACCCGCGTCGTGACCGTCGCCGAGGCGCTGCCGCGCGACCGGCTCCTCGAAGTCGCCCCGGGGCTCTTCGATCCCCACGTGTGGTTCGACGCCCGGCTGTGGAGCCTCACGGCGCCCGCGGTCGCCGAGGCCCTCGCGGCGGTGGATCCGGCTGGCGTCGATGTCTACCAGGCACGGGCCCGCGACTACGCCGCCCGGCTCGCCCGGCTCGACGACGACCTGCGCACCCGCGTGGCCGCGATCCCCGCGGAGCGGCGCGTGCTCGTGACGGCGCACGATGCCTTCCGCTACTTCGGCCGGGCCTACGGGATCGAGGTGGTGGGCGTGCAGGGCACGAGCACCGAGAGCGAGGCGGGCATCGCCGACGTCAACCGCCTCGTCGACTTGATCGTGGCGCGAAAACTGCCGGCCGTGTTCGTGGAGACGAGCGTCTCCGACCGCAACGTGCAGGCGATCCAGGAAGGGGCCCGGGCCCGCGGGCAGCCCGTGGCGCTCGGCGGACGGCTGTATTCCGATTCGCTCGGTGCGCCCGGCAGCGGCGCCGACACGCTCGAGGCGGTGCTCGAGGCGAACGTGGCCGCGATCGTCGCCGGGCTCACCGGAGAACGCTGATGGCCGCCGCCGACGCCGCTCCGGCGGTCGAGTTTCACGATGTGACCGTGGCCTACGGCCGCCGGCCCGTGCTCTGGA
>JBJSZP010000133.1:0-6717 GCA_046090365.1 Planctomycetia bacterium | reverse complement strand
TAGGTACCTACACATTACTGTCCCGTTCGCCGCTGTCCCCGTATTGCTACGGTTCTCGCTCGACTTGCATGCCTAATCCACGCCGCCAACGTTCACTCTGAGCCAGAATCAAACCCTTCAATTTGTTGCTTGCCATCCACGCCTCGCTTTCGCGGGGCGCTTCTGTCTTGCGTGGCGAATCCCGCCCGCGCCGAAGCGAGGGCGAAACCACCGGAGGCAAATCGTGGTGTTCGATCTGTCTACTTATTCAGTTCCCGACCCGACTGCCGCCGCACTCCCGAAGGAGCAAAACGACCACCGGATCGGTGCCGGTCACACGATCGCGTGCCGGCCGAAACCGAAAGAGATCAACTGCCGAATTGTCAAAGAACATCCCTCGGTGGCCGCTTGTGGCGACCACCGGCGAGACTTCGAAATCTAGCAGGCCTTCCGGGCAAGTCAACGCCCCCCGGAGGCCGGGCTTGGAGAATTCGGTCCCGCGGGCCGGCAGACGCCAGCCTCGGTGCATCCACCTGATACGGATCGCCTCACCGGAAGGTTCGGAGCGGTCGGCGAGGTCTCCGCCTGAGGCACCACCAGACCGCTATTTCTCCGAGTCGAGGACGACCGGCACGTCGAGCCGATGCCCCTCCCGCTCGACGGTGATCAGCACCTGGTCGCCCGGGTTTTTGGCGTCGACCGCCGAGAGAAAATCGTCCGCGGTCTTCACCGGCTGGCCGGCC
This sequence comes from Planctomycetia bacterium, assembly GCA_046090365.1. Lineage (GTDB taxonomy): Bacteria > Planctomycetota > Planctomycetia > Pirellulales > UBA1268 > RGVT01. The sequence continues at coordinate 5,995 of JBJSZP010000133.1, read as the reverse complement.
ACGGCCACGATCAGGTCGGCTCCGGTCCGGTCCACCCGCTCGAACTCCGCGATGAACGGGCCCTGCCGGCGCCGCTCGCGGATCACGCGAAAGCCCCGCACGCCGGCCCGCTCGGCCGGCCCCTCGGGGGTGAGGGTCGCCACGAGCAGGCCCCGGTCGGTCTGGTAGACGCGGGCGATGCCGGCGTCGGGCCGCACCACCTTCCCCTTCTGGATCAGCTGCGGCACGATCCGCGCGAGCGTGCCGACCGGGATCGCAAAGCCCACGCCCGCGCTCTGGCCGGTGCGGCTGGCGATCGCGGTGTTCATGCCGATCAGGCGGCTCGAGCTGTCGAGCAGCGGGCCGCCGGAGTTGCCGGGGTTGATGGCGGCGTCGGTCTGGATGATTGACTTGATCGTGCGGCCCGTCCGCGTCGGGAGGGAGCGATTGAGGCTCGAGATGATCCCGGTGGTGAGCGTGCGCTCGAGGCCGAACGGATTGCCGATCGCGAACACCCGCTGTCCCACCCGCAGATCGCTCGACGAGCCGAACGTCACGGGCACGAGAATGTCCGGCGGCGCTGCCACGCGGATCACCGCCACGTCGGTGGCCGGATCCGCCCCCACGAGCACGGCCTGGTGCGACGACCCGTCGTAGAGCAGCACCTGGATCTCCTTCGCCCCCTCGATCACATGGAAGTTGGTGAGCACGTGCCCGAGCTTGTCGAGGACGATGCCCGATCCGGCGCCCTCCGACGGCACCTCGAGGAGGAACAGGCCCGTCGGTACGGTGGCCTTGGTGTTGATGTTGGCCACGCTGCGATTCACCGCCTCGTAGACGGCGATGTTCGTCCGCTCATCCGGCGTGAATCGCTCGCCGTCGCGGGCCTCGGCGGGCAACGGAGCTTGGCCGGCAGCCGGCCATCCGCAGAGGGTCGCCAGCAGCGTCGCAGGCAGGAACATTCCGCAGCGGCGGGAAAAGATCATGGAACACGTTCGGGAAAACGGCTGGGAACCAAGGCGTTCGGACTTCGATGATCGGCTCCGCAGATCCCGGAGGGAATCGCAGTATCGCGGCTGCCGCGCCGCCATCAAATGCCGGGATCGACGCGCGCCGGCGCACGGCCTGGGATACCAGATGCAGGACGCAGCCTTGGAGGGACGGTCAGGCCGCATGCACGCGGGCAGGCTGGGTACAATGGAGAGGCGACGCAGCACTGGAAACAGCCCGAATGCCGGGTGTTTGGCCGCAGACCGGCGTTGGCCTGGTGCGCCTCACGAAATATGCTCTCGCCCGACTGCCGCCCGCGCCCACTGCATCGAGTCTGTCTGGAGGGACCATGTCGATCCGCACCCTGACCCTGCTCGCCACGTTTTCCGCCCTCGCGGGTCCACCCGCGGCGACGCGGGGCGACGACCCGGCCACGGTCTCGTTCACCGAGAGTTTCGGGGGCAGCGACTTCGCCCCGCCCGTGGTGGCCGTCGGCCTGCGGGCGACGACGGTGCGCGAGCCTGCCGGGGCGGTCGATGTCGTGCTGCTCGTCGATACGTCAGCGAGTCAGGTGGGCGCGCACCGCGCGCGGTCGACGGAAGCCGTGCAGGGGCTCCTGGAGAAGGCTCGGGCGAGCGACCGCTTTCGGATCGCCGCTGTCGACATTGGGTGCATGCCGCTCGACGACGGATTCGCCCCCGCGGCCGGTCCCCAGGCCCGTGCAGCCCTCCAGAAGCTCACCGACAGGACCCCGCTCGGGTCGACCGACATCATCGCGGTGCTCGACGCCGCCGCAGACCTCTTCGAGGCTCCGGCCGCGGGCCGCGCGATCGTCTACGTGGGTGACGGCCCGGGCCTCAACGGCATCGATGCCGCCGAATTCTTCACGCTCCAGGAAAAGTTGCGCACGAAGCGGATCGCGGTGTCGAGCATCGGCATCGGCGACGAGGTGAATTGGCCGTGCCTCGCCGCCGTCGCCAACGCCACCGGCGGCATGCTGCTCGTGCCCGCCGAGGGACTGTCGGCCCGCGACGCCGGCGCCCGCATGGGAGCACTCGCGGTCGCCCCGGTGCTGTGGCCCGAGGATGTGGTCCTGTCGGCGAAGACGCCGGCGGCGAACTACCGCGGCCTGCCGGGGCGGCTGCCACCGCTTCGCGCCGACCGCGATTCGATCCTGCTCGTCGGCGGCCAGCTGGAAGACGGCCGGCTCGACATGGCCCTCGAGAGCCCGGCCGAGGGGCATGCCAAGCGCCAGGCCACGGTCGAGATCCCGAAGGCCGAGCCGCGCCAGGAAAACGCCTACCTGGGTGAACTGTTTCGCAACGCCTTCCCGAACAACGGCGCGTTTCTGCCGCTTCTCGGACGCGAAGGGCTCGACCTTGCCCGCTCGACACTCCGCGGCGAGGCGGCGACGCTGGCTGCCATGGCACGGCAGGCCGAGGCCACCGGAGCCCGCGAGTCGGCCCTCCGGCTCGCCGTGGCGGCCCTTCGCCGCGATCCCGACAACGTCGAGGCGGGCCTCGTGCATTCCGTGGCGATGAAGGGACTCGGCGAGGCCGAGACGCCCGTGGCCCTCAAGCGGCAAGCCGCTGACGATGACGCTGCCGACGAGGAGGATCCCGCCGATGCCGAGGATCCCGCCGATGCGGCCGCCCCGCCGAGAGACGGCGAGTCGCTGCCCCCGCCGGCCGCGGCTGGCGACCGTGAGCCGCTCGCTCCCGCCCGAGACATCACGAACGATCCCGCCGAGCTGGCCGAGTTCAACCGCCTGCGGAAGGTGCGGGCGCAGCAGCTCGAACAGGAGACGGCCGTGGGCCTGCGAAACGCCCGCCAGCGGATGACGTCCGATCCCGACCGGGCTCGGACCGAGCTCAAGGAACTGCTGCGGAACGTGCAGGCCTCCGAAGACCTCGACATCGCGATGCGCGACCGCCTCGCCCGCCAGATCGAGATCAGCGTGCGCGAGTCGATCGTGCGGTCGCGCGAAAAGGCGGAGTGCGATCTCGCCGCCGAACGCAACCGGGCGATCGGCCGGGAGCGGATGCGGCTCGACGAGGAGCTCCGGCGTCGCGAGGGCCGCATCAAGCAGCTCACCGAGCGTTACAACGCTCTCGTCGAGGAGGGGATCCGCATCGGCTACGACCGGGCCGAGCGTTATCCGGCGGTGCTGGGCGACAACACGCGGGTGTTCTACGACACGGTCACCCGCACCGAGGCGCCGACGACGAAGTTCACCGAGGCGGAGCGGCTCCCGGGCGAGCAGCTCATGGAGGAGGCGCCGGAACTGTTCGCAAACCATCCCGTGCCGATGACCGCCCGCGTGCTCGCCCGCAAGGCGTTCGTCGAGGCCCAGATCCGCGACTACGACGCCGAAAACGTGCGCACGAAGCGCGACATGGAACGCGGGTTCATGGACTGCCTCCATCTCGTGGACGTCGCGGCGATCCCCCAGCCCGACGAACCGCCGATCCTGTATCCCAACGCGGCCCGCTGGCGCGAGATCACGAAGAAACGTGACAAGTACAAGTCCGTCGACCTCGCCAACCCCGGCAGCAACGAGCAGAAGATCTACGAGGCGCTGCAGAAGCCCGTCCAGAATTTCGACTTCACCGAGACGCCGCTGCGCGACGTCATCGCCCAGATCCAAGACTCCCAGGGCATTCCGGTGCAGATCGACACGAAGGCCTTCGAGGATGCCGGGCTCGATCTCGAGACGCCCGTCACGAAGAGCGTGTCGGGCATCTCGCTGCGGTCGGCCCTGCGGCTGCTCCTCGGCGATCTCGACCTCACGTACCTCGTCAAGGATGAGGTGCTGATGATCACCACGAAGGACAAGGCGGCCGAAACGATGGTCGTCAAGGTCTACCCGGTGGCCGACCTCGTGATCCCGGTCAATCCGCAGGCAGGCGTCAATCCCTTTCAAACCGGCGGCGGGCTCGGTGGCGCCGGTGGCATCAACAGCGGCCAGGGCGGTGGTCTCGGCGGCGGGGGCGGGATGATGGGCGGCGGCATCGGTGGCGGCGGTATGTTCCAAGTTTCGGACGCCCGGGCACGGATCGAGCGCTCGGCGAAGCCGGCCAAACCGCCGGCCGACCGCACCGCGGCCAAGCCCGAGCCCGTGGCCGACCCGATCAGCCCGGCCACGGACGACGTGGGCGACCTCACGCTGCCGACGGAGGTCATCGAGGCGTCGAATCTGCGCGGCGCGATCTCCCGTTACCTCGCCCCGCGCCCCAGCCGGGCCAAGGCGGGCGATGACTCGGATCGCGGCGGAGCGTCACTCGACCCCCGCGACCTCGCCCTGCGACTGGCCCGCGTCCGGGCCACGGCGGCCGAACTAGGCAAGGAAGGACGCTACGACCGCGCGGCCGAACTGATCTCCGCCACCATTGCTGCCGGGCATGCCGAATCGTGGATGTATGAGGCCCTCGCTGTCGCCCTCGAGGCATCCGGCCAGCCGAAGGCGGAGGTTGAGCGGGCCCTGCTCTCAGCCGCCGATTTCGCCGCCAGCCCCACGGAACTGCTGGCGCTCGCCAACTATCTCGCCCGATTCGGCTCGGTCGGGCAGGCGATCAAGGTCTGCCGGCAGGTCACGCGGCTCGACCCTGCGAACCGGGAGGCCTTCGCCATCGCGATGGCCCTCGCCGCTCGCACCGACGACATCGCGGCGCTCCGCTGGGCGTGCGCGGGCGTCCTCGCCCACGAGTGGCCGGCCGACCAGCAGGACGTGGCGGCACGGGCGGCGCGAATCGCCAAGGCCGCGATCGAAAGACTGCGCAACGACGGCAAGGCTGAGGAGGCGGCCGCCTTCCAGGCCGCGATCGACGAAGCGCTCGTGCGCGACCTCGAGGTGGAGGTGTCGTGGAACGGCGATGCCGACATCGACATCGTGGTCGAGGAACCGCCGGGAACCGTCTGCTCGCTCGGCGCCCCGCGGTCCACGTCCGGTGGCACGCTTCTGGGCGACACGGATGCCGCGACCGACCCGGGGAATGCGACCCAGCGGGAGCGGTATGTCGCCGCGCAGGCGTTTCCCGGCCACTACCGGATCCTCGTCCGGCGGGCCGTAGGCAAGGTCGCGGCCGACACGATCACGGCCCAGATGACGCTCCACAAGGGGACCGACCGTGAGCAGAAGTTGAAGCGACAGGTGCCGCTCGGTGCCGACGAGGTGCTGCTGACGGTCGACCTGCCGTTCGGCCGGCGGCGTGAGCCACTCCTCGACGCGCAGGTGGCCCAGGACGTCGCGGTGCAGCAGAATGTGGGCCGCGCGATCCTCGCCCAGCAGTTGGCCGGCATCGACGACCCAGCCGCGGCGGCGTCGCTCTCGCAGAGCCGCGGAAGTGGCGGCCCTCAGTTCGCCCCGGGGTTGCCGTTCGGCCGCGGTGGCGCGACAGGTTATCAGCCGGTGATCTCGACGCTCCCTGAGGGTACCAACATTTCGGCGCTGGCGGTCGTCTCGGCCGACCGTCGCTACGTGCGGGCCACGATCACGCCGCTGTTTTCAGGCGTCGGACAGGTGACGCAGTTCAACTTCTCCGGCGGTGGCGCGCGGGGCATGGGCGGCATGGGCGGCATGGGCGGCGGAATGGGTGGCGGAATGGGTGGCGGAATGGGCATGGGCGGTATGGGTGGCATGGGCGGTGGAATGGGTGGAATGGGCGGAATGGGTGGCGGCATGGGAGGGATGGGTGGCATGGGCGGCGGGATGGGCGGTGGCATGGGCATGGGTGGCATGGGCATGGGCGGCATGGGCATGGGCGGAATGTGCTGGGTCGCCCGCGAGGTGTATGGCCCGTCGAATCCACGTTGGCTCGAGTTCCGCGGCTGGCTGCTCTCCGACGCCCCCCGCTGGCTCGTCGATCTCTACGCGTCCCACGGCGAAGACTTCGCCGCCTGGATCCATGACAAGCCGGCCGTCAAGGCCGTGCTCCGCTCCGCGATGGACCTGGCCATCGAGTCGCAGGCCCGCTAGCCATGCCGTCGTTCGGAGTGATCCTCGCCGCGGCCGGCCAGAGCAGCCGCT
>JBJSZP010000132.1:0-5114 GCA_046090365.1 Planctomycetia bacterium | reverse complement strand
CATACGTATAGTTTTTGGCCAAAGGCCGGAGACGGACCGGGGGCGTGCCATATGGGCGAGACGCCCTCGCGCCCGAAGTCTCCCGTCGCGGAGGAGCGACGCGTTGAACTATCAATTGACGCAGCATGCCGCGGATGTCGTCGCACGCCGGGGTATCGAGGCGGAGTGGATTGCGAGGACGCTCGATCTGCCGGGCACGGTCGAGGCGGATCAGCGCGATCCCACGTTGGTGCATCATGTGAAAACGATCGCGGAGTTCGGCGGGCGGGCGCTGCGTGTGGTGTTTGACCCGAAAGCTGTACCCCCCCGCGTCGTGACGGTATACTTTGACCGTGCGGTGAAGGATTTGGCATGAAACTCAAGGTGGATCAAGCGGCAGACGCCCTCTATCTGACGATCGACGACTCGCCTGTCGTTGAATCACAGGAGGTGGCGCCGGGTGTCGTCCTGGACTTCAATGCCCGTGGCGAAGTCGTCGGCATCGAAGTTCTCGGGCTGTCCAACCGCGCAGAAAAACTGAACCTGAAGGAATTGCTCTTCTCGGCCGCGTGACCACGGCACGATCCTTGCGGCTGGGCCCCGGGGCGCGTCAGGTGCGCGATGGGGTGTTGCGGAGCAGGCCCCGTTCGAAGCCGCGGGCCACGCACTGGGCCGCCGTGGCGGCGCCGAGCTTCTCCTTGATCGCGGCCACGTGGGCCCGGGCCGTGCGCTCGGAGATCGTCAGGCGGCGGCCGATCTCCTGGTAAGAAAGCCCGTCGCGCAGGTGCACGAGCACGTCGAGCTCACGCGGGGAGAGCGGGCCGCCCTTCTCCGCGGCGGCGAGCCGCCGGGCCACCGTCTCGCCGAGCGGCCGGCCGCCGGCGTGCACCTCGCGGATCGCGGCCACGAGCTCGCTGTGACGCACGTTCTTCGTGACATACCCCGCGGCGCCGGCCTTGAGCGACTGCGCCATATCTTCCGGCGCTTCCGACGACGTGAGCATCAGCACCCGCACGTCGGGGGCGATGGCCCGCAGCCGGCGCATCGTCTCGATGCCGTCGATGCCGTGCATGCTCACGTCGAGCAGGCACACATCGGGCCGGTGCCGCTGCCAGAGCGTGAGGGCCGACTCGCCGTCGTCGGCCTGGGCCACCACCCGAAAATCCTTTTCGAGCGACAGCAGGTTTGCGAGCCCGGCCCGCATGACCGGGTGGTCGTCCACGAGCATCAGGCGGATGTGCTGGGCCGGGGTCATGGTGTGTGAGTGCATCCCTCAGGGCAGCGATCCCTCGCGTCCACGACCAGGGCGACCTGGCGGGAGGAGCGCGCCGAGCGGTATCGACAGGCCGGCGAGCGTCGCGTCGCCGGCTGGATCGCACGACAGCGCCTCGGTCGCCGCGATGATCGTTGTGGCAGTGTAGCGATCGCCGGCAGGCCGACGGAAGCAGTGCGACGTCAGCGTGGCGGCATCGATCACCCATGTTTCAGGAATCGTGGCGGCCGCGTAGAGCGGCACTTTCACGCCGAGGTCGAAGGGAAGCGACGAGTCGGCGACCTCGACGAGGAGCAGCACGTCGACAGGGCCGGGGAGGGCATCGCGGTAGAAGTCGGCCCGTGGCCGCAAGATCGCCAGGTCTGGCTGTGGCTGGCTCGCCTCGTCGAGGAGGATCGGGCTCTGGACGCGAACGATCGCGCGAGGGCCGCAATGCCGATGAAAGAGGCTGGCGAGCAGGTCCACGACCGCTGCGTGCAGGCTGCCGATGGGCGACATGTCGATGATCTCTCCGGCGATCAGTTCGACCCTGTCGGCTGGCCCCAAGATCCCGGTCTCTCCCATGCGGCGGTAGTCGGCCACCGTGAGCTTGTGGCGCGAGGCCTTCATGTCGTAGGGCAGCGTGGCCATGGGAAGATCAACCGGCGCGAAAAGATTGCAGCGGACCGACGATCCGTGTGCACGACACTGTATCGTACGCCCGGAGGGCCTGAAATGCCGGCAGTGTATACGTGCGTATAGTATTCTGCAAGAAGACGGCAAGACAGGCGAACGCCAGTCCTCCTACGGCATCAGCCGCGGCCAGGCGGCGGCGAGCTTGGGCTGCGGCGGGATCTCGAGCCGCGTGCCCGGGGCCGTTGACACGCGCGGGTCGAGGCGGCGGTTCCAGGCGTAGAGCGCGCGGTAGAGGCGGCCGTCGCCGTAGGCCCGCTCCGCGATCGACCACCACGTGTCGCCGGGCGCGGTGATGTGGGCTCCCACGATCGGGGTGGTGCTGGCAAGCGGGACGCTTGATTCACGCGCCGTGAGCGGCTGTGCCGCCGGGGCTGGAAAGGCGGCCGGGGGAAGGAGATCGGCCGGCTCTTCGCGCGGCGCGGCCGGGGGCGGATCGAGCGGGGCGGCGGGCGCGGCGTCTGCGGCGAGGCTACGCGGCTCGATGGCCTCGGCCGGCTCGGCGGCAGCGGACTCTGCGAACGCCGCCGGCGCGAGAAACGGATCACGTTTCGCCGTGAAGGCCGACGTGCTCGCCCGCGGCTCGAGCGCGGGCGGCTCCACGATGTCGTGCGTGGCCACGATCTGCTCCTGCGGGTCGATGTCGGGCCCGGCCCCCGCCGGCGGCCGGGGCACGAGGAGCTTCATCGACAGCACGCCGAAGAACGCGCCGCCGAGCACGCCGAGCACCGCCAGCAGGAATTTCGTTTCGCGACCCATCGCTCGCTCACCGGCCGGCGCGCAGCCGGAGCCTGAAAGGGGGCGGGATTCTCCTGAATCGGCCGGTCTGCCGCCAGACCGTTCAGACGGCCAAAAACCCGGCCGCCCGGCGGGCGACGCGGAGTTTGGCGGACCGGCTGCGGGGGTTCGCGGCCAGCTCCGCGGGGCCCGCCTCGATGGGCGACCGCGTGAGGCAGTCCCAGACCTGCGTGTTGCGGAAGGCCTGCTTCACGAGCCGGTCTTCGAGCGAATGGAAGGAGATCACCGCCAGCCGGCCACCCGGCACGAGCCGCTGCGGGATCCGCTCGAGCGCGATCCGGAGCGATTTGAGCTCCTGGTTGACCGCGATGCGGAGCGCCTGGAACGTGCGCGTGGCCGGATGGATCCGCGACGGCGGGTGCTGCCGCGGGATCGCCGACATGACGAGCCGGGCGAACTCGCGGGCCGAATGGATCGGCTCCTTCTCGCGCACGGCCGCGATCTTCCGGGCGATCCGCCGGCTGTGCCGCTCCTCGCCAAACTCGTAGATGATGTCGGCGAGGCTCTCGGGCTTCATGCGGTTCACGATCCGCCAGGCCGGCTCGCCCTCCGTGGGGTCGAACCGCAGGTCGAGGGGCCCGTCGGCATCGAAGGAAAAGCCGCGTGTCCGGTCGGCGAGCTGGTCGCTCGACAGGCCGATGTCGAGGAGCACGGCGTCGACCGCGTCGATCGAGAGGGCGTCGAGCACCTCGGGGAGGTCGCAGTAGTTGGCCTGGGCGAATCGCACCGGCAGGCCGGCGAGCTCGCGGGCGCCGCGGTCGATGGCAGCCGGGTCGCGGTCGATCGCGATCACGAGCCCCTCGGGGCCGACCGCCTCGGCGAGGAGCCGCGTGTGGCCGCCGCCGCCGAGCGTGCCGTCGACCACGCGCATCCCGGGCCGCACGGCGAGGAACGACATCACCTCGGCCGGCAGGACGCTCGTGTGGATGCTCGCTGGCGAATCCATCACCTCACTCTACCACGTGCCCGTTTTCCAACGGACGTCTACGGATGCAAGCCTGCCTCAGGGGATGCAGACTGGCCCTGCGTGCCGCTGGTGAAAGACGTGCCCGTCGGCTACATTCCCATTGGAGATTTTTGTTACGCCGTGGAACTGTCGCATGACACCCGACACCGCTTCGATCTTCTCCCTCAGTGCCGCCGAGAAACTCCAGCTCGTCGAGGACCTGTGGGACGACGTGGCGAGCAGACCGGATGATGTTCCGATACATGCGTGGCAACTCGAAGAAGTCGAGCGGCGTCGAAAGAGCCTGGCAGCGCGACCGGACTCGGCGCTCTCGTGGGACGAGATGAGAGCCCGCTTGCGGAGGCTGCACGGTGGCGGCTGAGGTCCGTTTCGCACCGGAGGCGGCGGCCGACGTTGAAGCAGGGTTTTTTTGGTACGAGGAACAGAGACCCGGCCTTGGCGCCCAGTTTGTTGACTGCGTCCTTGCGTGCCTGGAGCGGTTGCGGCGTTCACCCGAAGTCCACGAGCGGGTCCAGGCAGAATACCGTCGGGCTTTGGTGAGACGTTTTCCCTACGCGGTGTTTTACGAGTACGACGGGCGCTCGGTCACCGTGTACTGCATCCTGCACACGGCCCGGGCTTCATCGAAATGGCAGTCACGGCTGCCGTAAAGATGATGGCCGACGCCGATCTCTACGACTACGAGCTGCCCCCCGAGCTGATCGCCCAGGAGGCGCTCGCCGACCGGGCCGCGGCGCGGCTGCTCGTCGTGGACCGGGCGACGGGCGCGATCGAGCATCGGCACATCCGCGACCTGCCCGAGATCCTCGCGCCGGGCGACCTCGTGGTGGTGAACGACACGCGGGTGGTGCCCGCGCGGCTCATCGGCCGGCGCACGGCCACGGGCGGCAGATGGGAAGGATTGTTCCTGCGGGTCGACGAGGCGACGGGCCTGTGGCAGATCCTCGCGCACACCCGCGGCCGGCCGGCGCTCGGCGAGTCGATCGCGGTCGTCGACCGCGCCGGCGAAGAAAGCCTCGCGCTCGAGCTCGTGGATCGCGGCGCGGGCGGCACGTGGCTCGTGCGGCCGTCGCGGAGCGGGCCGGCGGAAGAACTGCTCGACAGCGTGGGCCGCGTGCCCCTGCCCGGCTACATCCGCGGCGGTGAGGAGCAGCAGGGCGACCTCGAGCGCTACCAGACCGTATTCGCCCGGACGGCCGGCTCGGCCGCGGCCCCGACCGCCGGCCTGCACTTCACGCCCGACCTGCTCGCGGCGCTCGCGGCCCGCGGCATCGGCCGGGCCGACGTCACGCTCCACGTGGGGATCGACACGTTTCGGCCGATCACGGCGGAACGGCTCGACGACCATCCGATGCACACGGAGTGGTGCGCCTGCCCGGAGGCGACGGCCGCGGCGGTGCGCGACGCGCGGGAGCGGGGCCGCCG
>JBJSZP010000131.1:0-1368 GCA_046090365.1 Planctomycetia bacterium | reverse complement strand
TTCACGGGGCAGCCGAAGTTGATGTCGATGACATCGAAGCCCGCCTCCACGAGCCGCCGGGCCGCCGGGGGGAAGTCGTCGGGATTGGCGCCCATCAGCTGCCCGCCCACGGGGTGTTCCTCGGGGGCCACGGCCACGCGGGCGAGGTTGCGCCGGTTCTTGCCGATCACCGTCACGAACGTGTCGAGCAGTACCTCGCACAGGGCGTAGGCCGCGCCGAACCGCCGGGCGAGCACCCGCATCGGCAGGTCGCTGTAGCCGGAGAGCGCCGCCTGCACCACGGGCGACGCGAGCGCCACGCCGCCGATCGTGAGCGGCCGCGCGGCGATCATGTGAGCACCGGACAGAGGTCGAACCACGTGCGGCCCTGGGCGGCCATCCATGCGGCGCTCGACGCCGGCCCCCAGTCGCCCGGCTCGTAGGCGTCGATCGGCGGCAGGCTGGCGGACTGCCAGGCCCGCACGAACGGGTCGATGATCTCCCACGACTTCTCCACCTCGTCGGCCCGGGCGAAGAGGCTCGCGTCGCCGTGCATCACGTCGAGCAGGAGCGGCTCGTAGGCCTCCGGCAGGCGGCCGCGAAACTCGCGCGAGTAGCTGAAATCGAGGTCGGTGAGCCGCAGCCGCATCCCCTCGCCCGGCACCTTCGTGTGGAAGTGGAGCTGGATCCCCTCGGCCGGCTGGATCTGGATCACGAGGCGATTCGGCTCGCGGTGAAACGTGCGGCGGCCCTCGGCGAACAGTTCCAGCGGCGGCTGGCGGAAGCCGATCACGATCTGCGTGGTGCGGCAGCTCATCGCCTTGCCGCTCCGCAGGTAGAAGGGCACGCCCTGCCAGCGCCAGTTGTCGATCTCGAGCCGCACGGCGCCGAACGTGGCCGTCTGGCTCCCGGGGGCGACGCCCGGCTCGGCGAGGTAGCCGCGATACTGCCCGCGCACGCCCGCCGCCGCCACCTCGGCCGGGTCGAGCGGCCGGATCGCCTCGAGCACCTTCTCCTTCTCGTTGCGGACGGCCGTGGCCTCGAACCGCACCGGCGCCTCCATCGCCGTCACCATCAGGAGCTGCAGCAGGTGGTTCTGGAACATGTCGCGGAGCACGCCGGTCGTGTCGTAATACGCCCCGCGGCGGCCCACCTTCACCTCCTCGGCCACGGTGATCTGCACGTGGTCGATGTAGCGCCGGTTCCACACCGGCTCGAAGATCGTGTTCGCGAACCGCAGGGCGAGGATGTTTTGCACCGACTCCTTGCCGAGGTAGTGGTCGATGCGAAACACCTGGCTCTCGCGAAACACCGTGTGCAGGTGTTCGTTGAGGGCCCGCGCCGTCGCGAGGTCGGTGCCGAACGGCTTCTCGACGACGATCCGGCGGG
>JBJSZP010000130.1:0-3549 GCA_046090365.1 Planctomycetia bacterium | reverse complement strand
CCGACCACGCTCGAGTTTCCGCCGCTCGAGCCGCCGGCCGAGGTGCGGCGCCGCCTGCCCGACCGGCACCTGATCTTGTCGTTCCAGTGGACGGCGGCGGGCCTCGTCGGAGTGCTCGAATCGAACGCCCGCGTGGCCACCTGGCAGGTGAAGCAGCCGGCCGCCCTCGCCAAGTAGATCGCGGCCCTCGTGAAATCGATCGGGATCGTCGATGCCGTGGCCCCGGTGTCCACGGAGCGGCTGCTCGCCACCGACTGGCGGGAGAGCGCCGCGCAGGTGGAGCGGCTCTTGTTCGGCAACTCGAAGATCAACCTCGGCGTCAACGTGACGGAGCTCGTGATCGTGCCCGACGGGCTGCTCTGGTATCTGCCGTTCGAGCTGTTGCCGGTGGGCTCGGCCCGCGACGCCGGCGCCGATCCGGCGCAGCCCGGGGAACAGGCCAATCTGCTCCGCGACGCCTGTCGCGTGCGCTACGCCCCCACCCGCAGCCTCGCCGTGCGGTCGTTCGAGCCGGCGGCCGCCGACGGCCTGCTCGGCATCCATGCCGTGCGGCTTGCGCGCCGCGACAGGCCCGAGGTGGCGGCCGACGTCGTCGCCCGGTTCACCGAGGCGTTCGACCGCGTCGTGCCGCTCGCCGCGACGGGCTCCGCGCTGTTCGGGGCGTCGCTCTGCGACAGGCTCGTGCTCGCCGACGAGCTCGGGGGCGAAGGGCCGATCGCAGAGCGGCCCCTCGCGATCGCGGTGGGGGGCAAGCCGGCGTTCACGTTTGGCGAGTGGCTCGGGCCCCCGCCGAAGCGGCCGCGGATCGTGATGGTGCCGGGCATGCAGACGGAGATGGCCGACGGCCTCGCAAAGCTGTCGGCCCAGCCTGGTGAAGACCTGTTTCTCGCGGCCACCGATCTGCTCGCCGCGGGGGCGCGCACGGCGGTCGTGAGCCGGTGGCGCGTGGGCGGCAAGCTGAGCATCGATCTCGTGGAGGAGTTTCTGCGCGACCTCGATGCCGCGCCGGCGGCCGAGGGCGAGGCGGCGCCCGTGGCGAGCCCGGCCGAGAGCTGGCAGCGGGCCGTGGCCGTGGTCACGACCGAGGAGCCTGACGTGGCCCGTGAGCCGCGCGTGAAGCAGTCGCCGGGCGAGGTGCTCGCGGATGCGAAGGCGCCGTTCCTCTGGGCAGGCTACGCGCTCATCGACTGCGGGCCGGGGAAGTATGCCGAGCCCGCCGCACAGCCGGCCGCTCCCGCCGCCCAGCCCGCCGCACCACCCCGGGCGGCCCCATGATCGCGCTGGCCGACGGCCCCTTCGCCGGCGAGATCGCCGGCCTCGCGCTGCTCGCGGTGGTCACGTTCGTGGCGGCGGCGGTCAACTCCGTCGCCGGCGGCGGCACGATCCTCACGTTTCCCGCGCTCGCTGCGATCCTGCCACCCGATCCTGGCCGGCTCGTGGTCGCCAACGCCACGAGCACGATCGGCCTCTGGCCGGGCGCGCTCTCGGCGGCGTGGGCCTACCGCGGCGAGCGTGAAGGGCAGCGGCCCTTCACGCGCTGGCTCGTGGTGCCGAGCGTCGCAGGCGCGCTCGTCGGGGCGTGGCTCGTGGTGGTGCTGCCGCCAGCGTGGTTCGCCGCGGTCGTGCCGTGGCTGATCCTCGTGGCGGCGGTGCTCTTCGCGCTCCAGCCGCAGATCATCGGCCTTGCCGCGCGGCTGCGGCGGCCGGCCGGCGAGGGCGAGAGCGCAAGCGGCGGCACTGCACAAGCCGCGGCGAATCTTCCGGCGGCATGCGTGCTCCAGTTTCTCGTCGCGGTCTACGGCGGCTACTTCGGCGCCGGCATCGGGATCCTGATGCTCGCGATGCTCGGGCTGCTCGGACTCGGCGACATCCACCGGCTCAACGCCGTGAAAAACGTGCTCGGCACGGTCGTCAACGGCGTGGCAGCGCTGTTCTTCGCGGTCGGCTCGTTTGCGGGGTCGCACGCCGTGTCGTGGCCGCACGCGGCGGTGATGGCGGCCAGCGCCTTCGGCGGCGGCCTCGCCGGCTCGCTCATCGCCCGTCGCCTGCCGGCGCCGCTCGTGCGCCGCGCCGTGGCCCTCATCGCCTTCGCCCTGGCGGGCTATTATTTCGCGACATGACTTCGACGTTTACGGTGTTGACGAATCGCTATCCCGCGACAAACACGCATGCCGCAGGTAAGCAACCTGCGGCTACATCCGCCTGTGTAGGTGCAGGTTGTCTACCTGCACCATTAACGCAGACCGTCCGATCACCCGCCTGTGTAGGTGCAGGTTGTCTACCTGCACCCGTACCCGCACATGTAGGTGCAGGTTGTCTACCTGCACCCATAATCAACCGCCGCGATAACAATGCTCGTTGAAACGCGCGATCTCACGAAGCGGTATGGCGCGTTTACGGCGCTCGATGCGTGTTCGTTTGGCGTGCGCGCGGGGGAGATCTTCGGGCTCCTCGGCCCGAATGGGGCGGGGAAGACCACGCTCCTGCGGCTCCTGCTCGGCTTTATCCGGCCCACGTCGGGATCGGCCCGCGTGGCGGGGTTCGACTGCGTGGCCGAATCGCTCGCCGTCAGGGCCCACACGGCCTACCTCCCCGGCGAGGCCCGGCTGTTTCGCCGGATGAACGGCTTCCAGACGCTCGACTTCTTCTCCGACCTGCGGCGCGACTGCCGGCGCGAGCGGGCCGCGGAGGTCGCCCGCCGGCTCGACCTCGACTGCTCCCGCCAGGTGGCCCGCATGAGCACGGGGATGCGGCAGAAGCTCGCGCTCGCCGTGGTGCTCGCCACGGAGACCCCGCTCACGATCCTCGACGAGCCCACGGCCAACCTCGATCCCACCGCCCGGGCCGAGGTGCTCGCGCTCGTGCGCGAGGCGCGGGCGGCGGGCCGCACGGTGATCTTCTCGTCGCACGTCCTCTCGGAGGTGGAGGCCACCTGCGACCGCGTGGCGATCGTGCGGGCCGGCAGGCTCGTCCACGAGCAGTGCATCGCCGACGTGCGCCGCAGCCACCGGATCACGGCCCGGCTCGCCGGCGCGTGGAACGCGATCCCGGCCGAGCTGGAGGCCCACGCCACGCTCGTGTCGTGGCACGACGGCCACGTGGTGCTCGAGTCGAGCGACTCGCTCGCTCCGCTCTTGGGCTGGCTCGCCACGCTCCCGCTCCACGAAGTGCAGATCGAGCCCGTGGGGCTCGGCGGTGTCTACGACCAATTCGTCGCACAGGCGTCGCGCCTGTCATGAGCCACATGTTCGACACCGCGATCTGGAAAAAAACCTGGGGCGATCAGCGGGTGCTCGTGCTCTCGCTCGTGGCGCTGTGGACGGCCTTCCCCTGGATCTACATCTGGCTCTCGGCCCAGATCCCAATGCCGGCGTTTCAAGACGTGCTCCTGCGGGCGATCCCGCAGGATTGGCAGCGGCTCTCGGGCGTGCCGTTTTCGGAGGTGGCCACGCACGCCGGCCGCGTGGCGCTGGCGTTTGTCGATCCGGTGGTGGTGCTCGCGGCCACGGTGTTTGGGATCACGCGCGGCAGCGACGCCGTGTCGGGCCA
>JBJSZP010000129.1:0-2635 GCA_046090365.1 Planctomycetia bacterium | reverse complement strand
GGCGAGCACGTTGAGCCGGCCGCGGTGCGCCATCGCGAGCACGATGTCGCCGATCTCCTGCCCGGCCGCCCGCTCGATCGCCATCTCGAGGAGCGGGATCAGGCTCTCCGAGCCCTCGAGCGAGAAGCTCTTCGCCCCCAGGAACCGCTTCTGGATGAACTCCTCGAACACGGCGGCCGTCGTCATCTGCCGGTAGATCCGCAGCTGCTGCCGGCGGTCGAGCTGGATCCGGTTTTCGCAGCCCTCCATCCGCACCTGCAGCCACTGCCGCACGCGCAGGTCGTCCATGTGCATGAACTGCACACCGATCGCCCGGCAGTAGGTGTTGCGCAGCCGCTTGATGATCTGCCGCAGCGACATCGACTGCGGACCCTCGATCGTGTCGGTGGAGAACACGCGGTCCATGTCCTCCTCGGTGAGGTGGTAGAACTGCGGGTCGAGCTCCGGGAGGCCGGGCCGCGGCCGGCCGAGCGGATCGATCTCGGCCATCAGGTGGCCGCGCACGCGGTAGGCCCGCACGAGCTGGTCGACGCGGTCCTGGAGGAACGCCACCCGCTCCTCGCCGGCCGTGCCAGTCGCCACCGGCAGCGGGAGCGGCATCGCCTCGCCCGGCGGGGCCGCCGGCAGCTTCACCTCGCCGTTGGCCATCGCGACGGCCCGCGCCGTCGCGATGCCGTCGGGCGCGACGAGCTTGGCGATCGGCTGGCCGTTGCCTGCGTGGGCATGCCCGTTGGCCGCGGGCTTGGGCGCCGCCGCGGCCACCATGCCGCCGTCGGCCGCCACGCCCGCAAAATACGCCCGCCACTCCGGGTCGACGCTCGCCGGATCCCGCTGGTAGTGCTCGAAGAGTTCCTCGAGGAAGGCGAGATTGGCCGTGCCGGCGAGATCGACGCCGCCGGCCGGGCCGGCTCTTTCGGTGGTGCTCATGGTCGCGCTGCTGTTCCCTCGATCACATGGCCAGGAGGAGACGGCCCGGGCTCTCGAGGTAGCCGATCACCTCGTTGAGGAACCGGGCGGCCATCGCCCCGTCGACCATCCGGTGATCGTACGACAGCGACAGCGGCATCATCAGCCGCGGCTCGATCTTGTCTTCGTGCACGACCGGCATCTTCCGCGAGCGGCCGAGGAGCAGGATCGCCACCTCGGGCCAGTTGATGATCGGCGTCGAATAGGCGCCGCCCACGGCGCCGAGGTTCGAGATCGTGAACGTGCCGCCACGCAGGTCCTCGATGCCATACTGCGCGTTCTTCGCCTTCTCGGCGGTGTCGGCGATCGCCTGGGCGATCTGCGGGATCGAGAGCTGGTCGCAGTTGCGGAGCACCGGCACGACGAGGCCGCGGGGCGTGTCGACGGCCAGGCCGATGTTCACGTAGTCCTTGTAGACGATCTCCCCCTTCTCGGGATCGATCGACGCGTTGATGCCCGGATGCTGCCGCAGCGACAGGCTCACCGCCTTGACCACGAACGACAGCGCCGTGAGCTTGAGGTTGCTCTTGGCATACTCGGGGGCGCTCGCCTTCCGCAGGTGCTCGAGCTCGGTCACGTCGGCGTCGTCGAAGTTCGTGAGGTGCGGGATCGTCTGCACGCTGCGAACCATGTTGGCCGAGATGGTCTTCCGCATCCGCGACATCTGCTCGCGGCGGATCGGCCCCCAGTCGTCGCGCTCGGTGGCCCCGGTGTCGAACCGCGGCCGGAGGCTCGGGCCGGCGGCGCTCGCCTGCCGGACCGCCGCGACCACGTCTTCGCGCACGATCCGGCCGCCGGGGCCGCTGCCCCGCACGCGGGCCAGATCGACGCCGAGTTCCCGGGCCAGCCGGCGCACGGCCGGCCCCGCGGGCTCGACGGCGGTCGCCGTGCCGCCCTGCGGCTCCGGCTCCACGGAGCGGGCGGCTGCCACGGCCGGTGCGGCCGGCACCGGAGCAAGAGCCGGGACGGGAGCGGGGGGAGGCGGCGCTGCCGGTGCAGGGGCCGCCGGTGCAGGCTTGGCAGCCGCCTTCGCGGGCGCCGGCGCGGCGGCTGGGGCCGCGGGGGCGGGCTTCGCGGCAGGAGCGGCCGCGCCGCCCGTCGCAGGTTCGAGCGTGACGAGCGTCTGCCCCACCTTGACGGTGTCGCCCTTCTTCACGAGCACGTTCGCCACCCGTCCGCCGGGCGGGCACGGCACCTCGATCACGGCCTTGTCGGTTTCCACCTCGAGCAGCGCCTGCCCGGGCTTCACGACGTCGCCGGGCGAAACGAACACCGTCACCACGTCGCCGGACGCGATGTTTTCTCCGAGATCAGGCAGCTTGAATTCAATGGCCATGGTGCGTGGGGGTGAGGCGGGTGACGGTAGGGGATGCGGGCACGATAGTCGGAACGGGCTCCATGGCGGAGGGTCGGGAACGGGTCAGGCGAGCGCGGCGTCGATCTTGTCGGGATTCACACCGAGCCGGGTGATCGCCTCGGCGACCACCTCCTTGCCGATCGCGCCCGCGGCGGCAAGCCGCGACAGCGTGCCGATCGCGATGCACTCGGCATCGACCTCGAAGTGCCGCCGCAGGGGGCCACGGGTCTCGCTGCGGCCGAAGCCGTCGGTGCCGAGCACGAACAGGCCGCCCGGAATCCAGGGGTCGAGCTGCTCCGGCACCGCCCGCAC
>JBJSZP010000128.1:0-2905 GCA_046090365.1 Planctomycetia bacterium | reverse complement strand
AGATCGCGGCCCTCGATGTGCTGCAGGCCCCACTTCATGAACGAGCGGATCGCGGTGGGGGCGGTGTAGAAGATCGTGGGCTTCTCCTGCTCGATGATCTCCCAGAAGCGGCCTTCGTGTGGGGCGTTCGGGGCGCCCTCGTAGATGAGGATGCTCGCGCCGGCGGCGAGCGGGCCATAGGTCACGTAGCTGTGGCCGGTGATCCAGCCGCAGTCGGCCGTGCACCAGAAGAGGTCGTTCTCCTGCAGGTCAAACACCCACTCGGCAGTGGTCTTGGCCCAGAGCAGGTAGCCGGCGGTGGTGTGCTTGATGCCCTTTGGTTTTCCGGTGGAGCCGCTCGTGTAGAGGATGAAGAGCGGGGCCTCGGAGTCCATCGCAGCCGGGGCCTTGTCGGCCGGCATCCCGGCCACGAGATCGTGCCACCACACGTCGCGGCCCGGCGTCATGTCGCAGGCCTGGCCGGTCCGCTTGAGCACGACCACGTGCTTCACGGTCGTGGCCGGATGCGATGCCGACGTGAGGGCGGCATCGACGTTTTTCTTGAGGGGCAGCTGCGCCCCGCGCCGCCAGCCGCCGTCGGCCGTGATCACGGCCACGGCCTGGGCGTCGTGGTTGCGGTCGGCGATCGCCTCGCTCGAAAACCCGCCGAAGATCACGGAGTGCACCGCGCCGATCCGGGCGCAGGCGAGCATCGCGATCACGAGCTCGGGCGTCATCGGCATGTAGATGGAAACGACCTCCCCCGGCTTCACGCCGAGCTTTTCGAGGCCGGCGGCGAACTTGCACACCTCCGCGTGGAGCTGCTTGAACGTGTATTCGCGGCGCTCGCCCACGGGCTCGCCCACCCACACCAGCGCGGTCTTGTCGCCCTTGCCGGCGGCGATGTGCTGGTCGAGGCAGGCGGCCGAGGCGTTGGTGTGGCCGCCCACAAACCACTTCGCCACGGGCGGCTCCCAGTGGAGCACCTTCGAGTAGGGCTTCATCCAGGGCAAAGCCTGGGCGCGGGAGTGCCAGAAGCCCTCGAGGTCGGCGGCAGCCTCGTCGTAGAGCCGCTTGTAGTCGGCGAGCGACCCGATCCGGGCTCGCTTCGAGAACTCCGCCGGAGGCGGAAACACGCGGTCTTCCTGCATCACGCTGGCCACGCGGCCGGCTGCCTTGTCTGGCGCTGCCATGAATCTGGTTCCCCGTCTGTCCCTACGGAATGTGCTTCAACAACGCGAACACTGAAAATCAGACCATTCGTCTGGCTTTCGGGCAAGCCTGCGACGTGCCGCGGTATGATTGGGGAGTTTGGAGCCCGCACCGATGCCCGAATACGACGGTCTGCTTGCCCTCGACCGCATGGAGCGCGCCGTGGAAAAGGTTCGCGATCGACTGTTGCGTTCGACCGCGGCTCTCGAGTCGGCCGGCGTCCCCTATGCCGTGATCGGCGGCAATGCCGTGATGGCCTGGGTGGAGCAGATCGACGAGTCGGCCGTGCGTTTCACCCAGGATGTCGACATCGTGCTGCGCCGCGAGGATCTCGGCCGCGCGACCGAGGCCCTGGCGAAGGCGGGATTCACTCATCGCCACGTCGCTGGCATCGACATGTTTCTCGACGGTCCTGGGGCCGGCCCGCGCGACGCCGTCCATGTGATCTTTTCGGGCGAGAAGGTGCGGCCGGAATATGTCGTCGCGGTTCCCGACGCTGCCGAGAGCGTGTCGTTCAAGGCGTATCGCGTGCTCGCGCTCGAGGCGCTCGTGCGAATGAAGCTCACCTCGTATCGTCGTAAAGACCAGGTGCATCTGCTCGACATGCTGAGCATTGGCCTGATCGACTCCACCTGGCCCGCCCGCTACCCGCAGGAGCTCGCCGCCCGGCTCCAGCATCTCATCGATACCCCCGAGGGGTGAGCCGCCGGGGAATCCCGTCGCTTCCGCTCCGGGCTTTTTGGTGCGCTGGGGCCCGTCACGCAAACGGGCTGGCCTCGACGCCGTCGCCGAAGCCGATGCCGAGGGCCCGTGCGGCCTGCACGGCCGAGTGCGCGGGATCGACCGTCGCGGGCGTGACGATCGCCTGCGAGATCGCCACGCTCGCGATGTCGGGCGGCCGGTAACACACCATCTCCCCGAATCGCCCCTCGTGCACGAGCCGCACGGAGTGCGCCCCGAACTGCGTCGCAAGCACGCGGTCGAAGGCCGTGGGCGTGCCGCCCCGCTGGAGGTGGCCGAGCACGAGCGCCCGCACCTCGCGGCCGAGCCGCTGGGCCACCTCGCTGGCCACGATCTCG
Organism: Planctomycetia bacterium; assembly: GCA_046090365.1. Classification (GTDB taxonomy): domain Bacteria; phylum Planctomycetota; class Planctomycetia; order Pirellulales; family UBA1268; genus RGVT01. Next base: position 635 of record JBJSZP010000128.1, on the reverse strand, counting down.
CCTACGCCGCCAAGCTTCACCTGCCGGCGCTCGCCCCCCGCGCTGGTCTTCCCCTTGCCGCCGCCGTCGTGCACGAGCCCGCCGTCCGGCAGCCGTGCCCCCTCGGCCACCACGATCAGCGTAAACCGTTTTCCTTCCCGCTCGCGGTCGAGCACCTTCTGGCAGACGCTCTCAAACGTCCAGGGAATCTCCGGGATCAGGATCACGTCGCCCCCGCCGGCGATCCCCGAGTGGAGGGCGATCCAGCCGGCGTGGCGGCCCATCACCTCGAGCACCATGATCCGCTCGTGGCTGGCGGCGGTGGTGTGGAGCCGGTCGAGGGCGTCGGTGGCGCAGGCCACGGCCGAATCGAAGCCGAAGGTAAACGCCGTGCAGCCGAGGTCGTTGTCGATCGTCTTGGGCACGCCCACGACCGGGATGCCGTGCTCGTGCAGCTGCTGGGCGATGGCGAGCGACCCGTCGCCCCCGATGCACACGAGCCCCGTCACGCCGAGCTGCCGCACCGTCTCGCGGGCGGCGGCGAGCAGGCCGGGGTCGATCCGCACGCGCGTGCCCTCGCCCACGAGCGCGGAAAACCGCCCCTTGTTCGTGGAGCCGAGGATCGTGCCGCCCTGGAGGAGGATGTTGGCCGTGTT
>JBJSZP010000127.1:0-1453 GCA_046090365.1 Planctomycetia bacterium | reverse complement strand
ATGCTCATGATTGCACTCCCGCTCTCGCTTCTTGCGGCGGGTGTTCTCCTCTGGCGCATCACACGCATTCAGACGCTGTTCAGGCGAGGCGTCGCCGTGAGGGGGCACATCACCGGCATTCGTCTGTGGTGCGCGACCGCGTCGCGCGATCATTCGGCATCTTTTTGTATGATTCCATGAAACGCTCATGAGCGGAGGGCTTGAACCGTGGGCGCAGACTCGGTCGTCGCTTTTTTGGAATCAAATTAACCCTTGATCCAGAAGATGACGATGCGCTCGATGCCTGTGGTGACGAGACAGATCCTCGCTGCGTCGCCGCCAAGGCCGTTGGCCTTCTGGTACACAGCGGGCGAATGACCGATGGCGAGGACTATTTCCTCTGCGTCGGCCACCGTCTTGGCTGGATCGGTCTCGAGCATGAAGCGCATACGGGGCTTTCCGAACCGCAGTTCCTCGAGATCGCGGCATCGGTCCGAACGAGACTCGTCGAAGCTGGATTTCGGGAACAGCCCGGACTTCATCTTCAACTTGAGGCCCAATACTGAAGCGACGCGGATGGTCTCGCCCGAGCCCTGGTCGGAGACCGGCCACTGGTGGCAGACCGGAGCGCGGCGCGGACGTGACGGTGGAAGCACCAGGTCCACCCTCCCCGCGTCGATGCTTTCCCTCATCCTGTCGGCCGGCCAGCCTTCGAGTCATGGCCAGAGGATCACGCGATCTTCCACCCACGGCGGCGGCAGCGGGAGCCGCTCGAGCTCCGTGTAGTACATCGCCGCCGGATCGACGCCCCGCTCCTCCATGAGCCGCACGTGCCGGGCCACGGGAGCGACCGACAGCAGCCGTGGGAGCAGGCCACACCACACGGCGATCGCGATGACGGCTCCTGTCACGACCCGCACGGCGGCACGATACTCGCGAGAAAGCATCATGGCTCAACCGCCTTGCGAAACAGCCAGCCGAACGTGAGGCTCGCAACCGCGAGCGTGAGGGCGAGGTTGAGGGCCTGCCCGGCGAGATACAGCACGACTGGCCGGCCGCTCGCAAGATACGGAGCCAGTTCGCGAAAGCTGGTCTGCAGCCCCATGCAGACGAAGCCCGTGCAGAACAGCCACCCGCGGAGCTTGGCCGTGAAGCCGGTCGTGGCGCCGTCGACCCACAGCGCCTGCTCCGGCCCGAGGGTGTGGAGCCACGAGCAGACGAGCGACGCCGCCAGAAACCCGAGGATGAACCGCGGGAACCGCCGCCAGGCCTCGCCGGCGAGCGTGCCGCGCGGACCTGCCGGATCGCGCTCGACCCAGCCGGCCCAGTAGACGGCCACCGCGAACGCGATCAGGCCGATCATCGAGTTTTGGATCATCTTCACGGTGGCGGCGACCTCGCCCGCCTCCTTGCCGAGCGACTCGCCCGCGGCCACCACGGCCCCAGTGGCGTCGATCGTGCCGCCGATCCAGGC
>JBJSZP010000126.1:0-1032 GCA_046090365.1 Planctomycetia bacterium | reverse complement strand
GTCACGAGCTCGTTCATCGCGGAGTCGGCCTGCCGCCTGTTCGGCGACCGCCTGCGCCGCTGGAAGGTGGCGAGCCTCAGCCCCGTCACGACCGCCACACTCGCCGCAGCCGGCGTGACACCCACCGTCGAAGCAGCCCAGCCGTCGACGGCAGCACTCGTGGAGGCAATCGTCGGATGGGAGGCTGCCCACCGCGATCTTGCGCACCCCGCAGGGTCGGCCGAGATGGCCCGCGCGTCCCTGCCCGCCACCGACCGCCCGGTGGATTCGGCCTCCCCGTCCCGCCGATAGCACAGGGGGAAGGGAAGGGGGGCCGACACCGATGCGGATCGATCGTGCGCCGGCGACGGTGATCGTCTGCGTCCGCGTGCCCGAGGGAACCACACGCGAGGCGTTCGCCGGCTGGGCGGACGTGGCCGCCCGGGCAGGCACGCCCGTCACCTGGGCCGCCCGGCCGGCCGACCTGGCCACGGTGCTCGCGGTGCTCGGGCTGAAGGCCGCCGCGTGGGACATCGCCCTGGCCGTCGACCCGCCACACCTCGAGGCCCGGCCGACGCTCCGCAGCGAGATCGCCTCGGCCCGCGCGATCGCCGGCCGCGTGGAGTGTGTGGTGGCTTCCGGCACTCCCGCACTCGCCCATCGCCCGCTCCTCGTCGAGCAGGGAATCCACACGATCGCCGTGGGCGGATTCGACGCAGTCACCCGCAGCAGCCGAAGGCCGCCGCCGACGGGCTGGCCCTGCCGCAGCGTGGTGTGGGGCCTGTGGGAGGTGCGCACGGTGCCACGGCCGCCGCGGTCGGTCCTCGGACGGGTGCTGCCCTGGGCGGCCGCCATGCGGCTCGGTGACGGCAGCCTGACGGTGGTGCACGTCGACGCGGAGACGACGGGGGATCGGCTCGCCCGCGTGCAATTCGAACGACTGGCCGGCGGCCTGGCCCGACGTCGCAGCGACGTGCGAACGGCACGGCTCTCCGATCTGCCGGCCCTGCTTCGGGCGGCGAGCCAGCCGGAGGCCGGATCGGTGCTCAAGCG
>JBJSZP010000125.1:0-14411 GCA_046090365.1 Planctomycetia bacterium | reverse complement strand
GACATCGCCGGGCAGACCGCGAGGGCTGCCACGGCGAGCCGGATCCGCGCCGCGGCGGCTGGCGTGGACACGATCCCGGCGGCCTGCGCCGCGGCGTCGGCCGCGAGGGCGAGGCAGGCCGCGACCGCCCACCACGCCGCCGGTACGGCCGTGGAGCCACGGACGCGATACACGGCCCCCGCGGCGACGAGGGCCGCGGTCAGGGCGGCGCCGGCAGTAACGAGAGGCAGCGAGGCTGGCATGCGCGTGAGGAAAACCCTGCCGATCATACCGGTCGGGCAGAATCGCCGGGAATTCGTGGGGCGATGCCGGGGCGGCCGCCGATCCTTCGCGGACGGCTCGCCGTGGCCGGCATCCCTCCCGCGGAATTCATTCATGAGGCGGTTCTCTTCGGCGCGGATCCCACATCCGCGTCTGGTGGCGGTGTGCGTGCTGGCCGTCGCCACGACCCACGCATCGACAGCCCTGTCGATCGAGATGTTCACGTTCTTCGGCGACGGGAGCCGGATCGGGCTGCCGAGCCTGGAGGTTCCGATCGAGGCCTATCCGGGCATTCCCCTGCGGAGCGACAGGATCCGGGCCCGCAATCGGGCGATGATGATGCGGCGGGGCATGCCCATGCAGCCGGCGGCAGCCCAACCGGGCACGATGCAGCCCGCGCGGGGGATCACGATCCGCACGATGCCGGTCGGCGAGCAGGCCCCTGAGCCGGTGCCGATCGCGCCCGAGCCGGAGTAGGACGGTCGTGCCGGCTGCCCTAATCTGACAGGCGAGACGCCTATCCTCAGCCGCCGTCCTTCTTCAACTTCGCGAGCAGGTCGACGGCGTCGGGCCGCGTGGCGAACATCGGCTCGTTCGCCAGCACCTCCTCGAGGATCTTCCGCGCCCGATCCTTCTCGCCGCGGTCGGAGAGGAGCTTCGCCACGTAGAAGGCGCCGTCGGTGGTGAGGGCGTTGTTCTGCGTGATCTGGGCCAGGATCTTCTCTGCGTCCTCGCGCCGGCCGAGCTTGTAATACACCCAGGCCAGCGTGGTGAGCGCGTTGACCTGCTGCGGTGAGTTCTCGCGGTGCATCGCCACGTTGGCCTCGGCCATCTCGAGCGCCCGCTGCCGCGACTCCTTGTCGTCGCTCTCGATCAGCACCAGCGCCAGCGAGTTCGACGCCGGAAAATTGCCCGGCGACTGCACGTGGGCGTCGTAGAAGAATTTCTCCGCCGTCGCGTAGTCGCGGGCCACGCGGGCGATCGCACCGCGGACCACGCGGCCCTCGAGGTTCTTCGCGTCGAGCTTGAGGGCGTCGTCGGCGATCGACTTGGCCCGCTCGAGGTCGTTCTGGCCGAGATACCACTGCGCGGCGGCGAGGAGCACCGCCGGATCCTTGGGCGCCTCCTTGATGGCCGCCTCGATCAGCTTCTTGGCCGTGTCGCGCTTCTTGGCGTCGTCGTAGAGGCGGGCCATGGCGAGCTCGGGCTGCACCGCCTTCTGGTCGAGCTTCTTCGCCTCGCGGAACTGCTCGAGCGCCTCCTGCGGCTTGCTCAACTGGAAGAGCACGATGCCCATGCGTTGGTGGGCGCTGGCATTGTCGGGGTCGAGGTCGATCCAGGCCTGGAGGTGCTTCTGCGCCAGCTCCCACTGCTTGCGGGCCTCGGCCACGGCGGCGCTGCCGGCGTTGCAGCGGATGTCGAAGTCGCGCTTCCGCTTGGCGTTGTCGGCATATTCGGCGGTGAGCCGCGTCGCCTCCTTGAAGAGCATGTCGGCATCGGTCACGCGCCGCTCCTGGAAGGCGAGGTCGCCCATCATCAGGTAGGGTTCGGGATCCTTCGAAAACTTGATGACGGAGTCTTCGAGCTCCGCGCGGGCCGGGCCGAGCTGGTTCACGCTCAGCCAGAGCATCGCCATCATCACGCCGGGGGGAGGCAGCTTGGGGTTGTTGCTCTTCACGCGCTCGAGGATCGCGCGGCAGCCGTCGATGTCGCGATCGCGGAAGCGGTTGATGGCCCCGGTGACCTCCTGGTTTTGCGAGTCGTCGGACACGGCCTTGCCGATCAGCGTCTGGGCCGTGACCTGGGCTTCCGCACGGCCTGCCGGCAGGACCGTCGCCAGGAGCGCCGCCATCACCGCCGCCATCATTCCGCCGCGCAGGCTGTGCCGCGTCGCCATTGCATCGTCTCCTCGAGGAAGTCGGGAGGGGATCCCTCCCATGAATGAAACTACTGTATCCTGACACCGCGATTTTCGCCACAACCCCCTGCCCCGCAAGGCCCTTGCGCATGATGGTCGGCGCCGTTCTGGAACGCGAGCTGCGGTTTGCCCCCCGGGCTCGCGGCCTGTTCGTGGCCCGTGCCGTTTACGCGGCGGCGCTGATGGCCATCATCGCCACCTGCTGGCTCGTGGTGACCGGCACGAACACGGTGGCCACGGCCGGCGACACCGCCCGGTTCGGGGCCACGCTCCTGCGGATTCTCGGGCCGCTTCAGCTGTGCCTCGCCATGCTGGCGGCCGCCCTCACCGGCGCGGTCGCCGTGACCAGCGAGAAGGATCGCCGCACGCTGGAGCTGCTGCTTGTGAGCCGGATCTCCGACGCCGAGCTCGTGCTCGGCAAGCTGGCGGCGAGCCTCGTGCGGGTGCTGCTCCTGCTCCTGGCGGCCGTGCCGATGTTCGCGATCGCCGGGCTCTTCGGAGGCGTGACGCCCGGGCAGCTCGCGCGGCTGTTCGCGGTGACCACGGCGGCGGCGCTCGCCGCGGCGAGCATCGCGACCGCGGTGGCGTTTTGGAAAGAGACCACGTTCCAGACGCTCGCGATCACGATGTTCGCGCTCGTGGCCTGGCTCGCCGGCGGCGAGGTGGCGGCGGTTCGCGGCGGGGCCGCGGCGGGGGCGATCGTCTCGCCGGCGCGGGCCGCGTTCGCCGCGCTCGATCCGGCCGGGGCCGGGCTGCTCGGGCCGTTCATCGCCGTGTGCGCCGGGATCCTCGTCGCGACGAGCGCGATCGCCGTGGCCAACGTCCGGCGCTGGAACGTGGCCGGCGAGGCCAGGCAGCGGGTCTCGACGCCGGCCGGCGGCGGTCGCCGGCCCGCCCGCGAGGTGTGGGCCAACCCGATCCTCTGGCGGGAGATCCGCACGCGGGCCTACGGCCGCGCGATCCTCGTCGTGCGGCTGGCGTGGCTGCTCCTGTTCGCAGCGGCGGTGGCGGGCGTGGTGCAGGAGGCGCGGGCCGCCCGGCCCGACCGGCTCGCGATCGCGGTGGCCGTGGTGCCGATGGCGCTGGCGAGCCTCGTGGCCGTGGTGGCGCTCGCCGTGACGAGCGTGACCACCGAGCGCGACCGCGGCGCGCTCGACCTCCTGCTCGTCAGCGACCTCGAGCCGGCGGAGTTCGTGTGGGGCAAGATCGGCGGGGTGCTCGTGGTGGCCCGGGAGCTCGTGATCCTGCCCTTGGCGCTGTGCGTCGCGCTGGCGGTGGCCGGCCTCGTGTCGGCCGAGGACGCCATCTATCTCGCCCTCGGCATGGCGATCCTGCTGTTCTTCGCGGCGGTGCTCGGCTTCCACGCGGGGCTCTGCTACCCGTCGTCGCGCCGGGCGATCGCCGTGGCGCTCGGCACCGTCGTGTTTTTGTTCGTGGGTGTGGCCACGGTGATGCGGATCATGGTGGCCTTCGGGTCGAGCTTCGAGCTGCAGCTCGCGCCCTTCCTGGCCGCGATCGTGGGCGGCGCGGTGGGGCTCTATGCGGCCCTCTCGGCCCGCAACCCCTCGCCGGCGATCGCCTGGGCCTCGGCCCTCCTCCCGGCGCTCACCTTCGTGGCGATCACCGGGTTTCTGCAGGGGAATTCGCTGCAGGTGCTGCTCGTGACGGCCGTGGCCTACGGCTTCGCGACGCTCGCCTTGCTCGTGCCGGCGATCGGCGCGTTCGACCTGCTCACGGGGCGGACGACTACCGGCGAATGACGCCCGGCTCCGCTGTCGGGCCCGGGGCGAGGGCCGCCATCCGGGCCTCGAGTTCGGGCGTGGCGCCGCCGCGGGCCACCGCCTGGCGGTAGCTCTCGAGCGCGTCGAGCGGGCGGCCGAGTGCCTCCTGCGCCATGCCTTCGAGGGCGAGCACGTGCGCCGGCGTCTGGCCGGGCCCGTACGTCTCGCCGAGGATCGCGAGCGTGGCCAGGCAGCGCTGCGGCCGGTCGAGGCGGCGGTAGACCTCGGCGGTGTCGAGGAGCACGTCGCGGTCGTCGGGCTCGATCGCCAGGGCCCGGTGGAAATCGGCGAGCGCCTCGTCGGCCCGGCCGCGCGCGAGGGCCACCCGGCCACGCAGGTGCCAGGCCGCGGCCGAGCCCGGCGCGGCCGCGACGGCTTCGTCGGCGAGGCGGCTGGCGTCGTCGAGCAGCCCGAGCTCCATATACATCCGGCCGCCGTCGAGGCACAGGGCCACCTCGCCCGGCGAGAGCCGGAGCGCCTCGGCGATCTGGGCGACGGCCTCCACCCGTTCCCCGCGCCGCCAGAGCACGTCGGCGTAGTGACGCCGGGCGTCGATGTCGGTGGGGCAGCTCTTCACGGCCCGCGCGAGGAGGCTCTCGGCCCGGGCGAGGTCGTTGCGATCGGCCGCCGTCAGCCCCTCGTTCGACAGCCGCCTGGCGACGGCGAGGTCCTGCGGCACCGGACCGCTCCGCGGGATGAACCGGCAGCCGGGCGCCGACGCCGCGATGGCGATCGCGGCGGTGACGCTCGTCACGGTCACGGACAGACGCGGCGGCAGGATCACGGGAGCGGGACGGTAGGGTTTTCGCAAAGTGGCCACAAGGGCTGCCCCGGCCGCGCCACCTGCCCGGCTTGCCCGCCCTGCGGATTCTCGGACGAACAGGGCTTGTCGTGCCCGCGGCACGCACCTACCACCCTCCCGCATGCCCGGCCTTGTTCCCAGCCTGATCGACGGCGGCGGCTTCGCGGCCGCCTTATTGGTCGTGGCCGTCGTGGCCGTGGGCTGCGACATCCGCGACGAAGCGCCGCGGCCGCCGAACGCGCAGGCGCTCCTGGGCGCCGGGATCACCTCCACCGACCGGACGGCGCCGCTGATCGAATACGTGGGCGGCTACGAGGCGGGGCGGCAGCGGGCTGCGGCGGAGGACCGGCCGCTGTTGCTCGTGTGCACCGCGGGGTGGTGCCGGTTTTCCGCCGATCTCGCGCAGCGCACGCTCCGTGATCCGCGACTGGTGTCGCTCTCGCGCCGTGCCGTCTGCGTGCTGCTCGACGCCGACCGCGATGCGGAGACCTGCCGGGCTTTCGGCGTGCGGGCGTTTCCCACGCTGCTCGTGCTCGACCCTGCCGGCTCGGAACGGCTGCGGGTGACGGGCCGGTCGTCCGCCGCAGAACTCGCGAGCGCTCTCGAGCGGGCCCTCGAGCCGCGGCGCTTGGCCACCGCGCCGGGCGACGACGCCGTCTTCCGCCCGTTGTAGGTGCAGATTGTTGAATCTGCACCCGGCCGCATTCCGCAGAGTGCCACTCCGCCGCTCCAGGACGTATAACCGCATGGGTCAACCTCCAGACACCCTGATGACACCAGCCACGCCAGCCCCCGCGAAGGAGACGTTTCACGCCTACCCGTGGTGGAGCCCGCGGTTCTGGCACGGGATGCCCCTCGGCGTGTGGCTCGACCTCGTGCGGGAGCACGGCGCGCGGGCTTCGCTCTCGCGCTGGGGCCTGATGGGCACGATCACCGCGGCCGCCGCGTTCAACTCGGTGGCCGAGCCCCTCGCCTCGGCCCGCTACCGCCGCCGGCTCGCCTCGCCGCCGGCCACCGACCCGCCGCTGTTCATCATCGGCCACTGGCGGTCGGGCACGACGCTCCTCCATGAACTGTTGATGCTCGACGACCGGTTCTGCTGCCCGACCACCTACCAGTGCTTCGCGCCCGGCCACTTCCTCCTCACCGAGCGGCTCATCACCTCTGCGCTTGCCTGGATCATGCCATCCAAGCGGCCGATGGACGACGTGTCGGCGGGCTGGCACCGGCCCCAGGAAGACGAGTTTGCGCTGGCCAACATGGGCTCCCCGTCTCCCTACCGGCGCATGGCCTTCCCGCTCACGAGCCCCGACCGTCCGCAGGCCCTCGACCTCGCCACGCTCACGCCGGCCGAGCTCGCCCGCTGGCAGCGGAACATGCGCCGCTTCCTCGCGCTTCTGGCGGTGCGGGATCCGCGGCGGCCGGTGCTCAAGAGCCCGCCGCACACGGCCCGCATGGCCGTGCTCGCGGAGATGTTTCCCGGGGCCCGGTTCCTGCACGTGGTGCGCGATCCGTTCGTGGTGTTTCCCTCGACGATGCGGCTCTGGCGGTCGTTGCACCACTCGCAGGCGCTCCAGGTGGACGACGGCGAATCGCTCGAGCGCTACGTGTTCGCCGCGTTCGACGAGATGTATGCCGCCTTCGAGCGGGATCGCGCGGCCCTCGGTCCAGGGCAACTCCACGAGATCCGCTACGAAGACCTGTGCGCCGATCCGGTGGCCCGGATGCGCGAGGTGTATGACCGGCTCGAACTCGGCGACTTCGACCGCATGCTGCCCGCATTCGAGAAGCAGGCGGAGTCGATGCGCCGCTATCGCACGAACACCTACAAGCACGACCCGCGGATCGTGGCCGAGATCGCCCGCCGCTGGCGGCCGTTCATCGAGCGGTACGGATACCAGGTGCCCGCCACGTAATCCTGCGGCCGAGGCTTCCGCCTGTCCTACGTGCGGCGGCGCTCGAACTTGATCTTCGGGTCGGCTTCCATGCTGCGCATCTCTTCCTTGAACTCCTCCGGCGTCATCCGCAGCCGGCGCTCGAACGCGAGCCGGGCCACGCCCCACTGGGCCGCGGCCACCGCCACAGCGGCGAGGAGCACGGGCAGGAGCATGCCCCGCAGCGCCGCGATCGCGGGGGCCGCGTCGACGACCGGGGCCGATGCCTGCAGGAGAGACACGAGCGGGCCGGTGGCGAAGGCCGCCGCCGCCACGAACACCGCGAGGCACAGGCCGTTCCACACGACGGCGCGGAGCGTGGCCAGCGAGAGGATTCGCGCCGCGCCCGCGACCGGGTCGATCCGGCGCCAGTGCGGGGCGGCCCGCGCCAGCCGCCAGGCCGAGCCGTCGAAGAAAAACCGCACGCACAGGGCGGCGCCGGCCGTCGCCACCACGAGCGCCGCCGTGGGCAGGAGCACCTGTGCCGGGAAGAGCAGCCGGAGGTCGACGCCGCCTTCGTGGGGAGCCGTGAACGCCGCGGTGAAGGATTCGCGGAAAAATCCGCCGGCGGCGGGAACCGCCAGCTGCGACCAGCCCGGAAGCAGGAGCACCGCCGCCGCCACGAGGGCCACGAACGCCGGGATCGCCGCGTTGGGAGCGGCCCCCTCCTCGCGGGCCGCGGCCCGGCGCCGCGGCGTGGCCGGAATCGACCGGTCGGCGGCGTCGCTCATCGCTCACCCGCTGCGAAGGTGCGTTCGATCGGCCCCTGGACGAGGCCGGGAAAGCCCCGAACCCAGGCGTCGGCGCCGACGAACAGCGCCCCCAGGAGCACGACGGCGGCGAGCCCCTGGAGGAAGCCCGATCCGGGGGCGAACGGCACCGTGCGGAGCGCGATCGCCGCCGTGAGGTGAAACGCGAGCACCGCGAGGAGCGCCGGCACCAGAAGCGCGAGCGTGAGCGAAAACGCGACAGCCGGCAGGTCGGCGGCGAGGTGCTCGAGGTTCGCCCGCGGCAGGCCCGAGGCTGGGAGGACCGCTCCCACCGGGAGCACGCGCAGGCTGTCGACGATGCCGAGGACGATCGCCTCGAGGCCGCCCCCCGCGAGGAACACGCCCGCGCTTGTCCACCAGGCAAACCGCCCGCAGCCGGCCGACTCGGTGCCACCGTCGGGATCGAAGTCGTCGGCCCACGAGAGGCCTGCCACGCTGCCGAGCACGCCGCCGGCCCAGCCCCCGGCCGACACGAGCGCGGCGAGCGCCGCCCCGAGCGCGAGGCCCACGACTGCTTCGCCCACGAGCACGAAGGCCGCGGCGCTGCCGGCGAGCGAAGCGGCCGGCTCGGCGCCCTGCGTCGCGAGCGCCGCGGGCAGGGCCACGGCCGTGATCGCCACGGCGATCGCGGCGCGGATCCGGAGCGACACTTCCGGCAGGACGGCGGCGGCCCCGGCGAGGATCCCGAGCACGCGGGCCAGGATGCCGGCGGCCACCAGGACCGGCAGCGAGAGTGCGATCGACGCGCCTGCCGCCGGCATGGCTCACGGCCCTCCGGCGACGGTGGTGCGCACGAAGTCGGCCATCCGCTCGAGCATCCACGGTGCGAGCAGGACGAGCGCCGCCGCGATCGCCACGAGCCGCGGCACGAGCCCCACGATCTGCTCGTGGATGCCCGTGGCGGCCTGCATGAGCCCCATCACCGTGCCCACCACGAAGCCCACGCACAGCACCGGCGCCATCACGAGGCAGCCGGACAGGAGCGCCTGCCGCACGAGCTCCACGAGGTCGGTGTCAGCCATCGACGACTCCACGCGCAGGGATCAGGCCCGGCCTCACGACGCCACGGCCCGCACGCTGTCGAGCAGCGACTGCACGACGAGCGACCAGCCGTCGGCCATCACGAACACGAGCAGCTTGAGCGGCAGCGAAACGAGAGTCGGCGGCAGCATCACGAGGCCCGTCGAGACCACGAGCGTGGCCACCACGATGTCGAGCACGAGGAACGGCAGGAGCAACCGGAAGCCGATCGCGAAGGCCGTCTCCAGTTCGCTCACGAGAAAGGCCGGGAGGAGCGACTCGACGGGCACGTCGTCGTAGGTCTTCACGTCGCGCGGGGCGTCGGGATGCCGCGCGAGGAACAGGAGCATCGTGTCGCGGTTGCCGGCCTGCTCGATCTGCCCGGCCATCCAGCGGCGGACCGGCAGCGTGCCCTGCTCGTAGGCCTCGCGGAGCGTGATCCGCCCCTCCTGGTAGGGCTCGACGCCGGCCCGCCAGGCCTGCGTCCACACCGGCCACATCACGAGTGCGGAGAGAAACAGCGCGAGCGACGTGACGATCTGGTTCGAGGGCAGCTGCTGCGTGCCGAGGCCCTGCCGGAGGAGCGAGAGCACCACCGACATCCTTACGAACGAGGTCGTCATGAGCAGGACGGCCGGCGCGAGGCTCGCCACGCCAAACACCATCGCCGCCGAGAGCGTGGCGTCGAGCGATCTGCCCCCGAGCGCGCGGGCGGCGAGGTCGGCCCAGGGGGCCGCGGCCGGGGCGGCAGCGGACGCTGCGGGCGGCAGGGATGCGGGCGGATCGGCGTCGGCCGCGGCGGCCGAGCCGGCGCACGCGAACGTGCCGGCGAGCAGGAGCACGGCCGCACGGCCGGCGATCGAGCGGGCGGCCGGGGCGTGGGGTGGATGGGCCCCGCGGCAGGCCGCCACGATGCAGTCGGTGGCCACGGGGTCGGCCACTTCCGCGAGCGTCCGGCAGCCGCCGGCCGACACGCTCACGAGCAGCGTCTTCGGGCCAAACCGCACGATCCGCACCGCATGCCCCGCGCTGAGCGAGGCCGTGCCGAGCACGTCGAACACGTCGGGGGGCAGGCTCGCCACCCGCCGCCTCCCGGCGACGCGAAACGCGACGAGGGCGGCGCACGCGGCGCCGAGAATCGCAAGCGTGCTCAGGGAGACGAGCGGCGGTGTCGCAGGCTTCGCGGGCATTTCGCCGCCACGCGCGCCGGCGTCGAGGGGAACGGCAGGCTGGAGTGTGGCGGGGGCCGCCACGGCGGGTGTGACGGTGCGGGCGACGGGCGGCTGCGGTTCGGCGGCGGCGTCGGGGCTCGGCGCGACCGGCGCCTCGGCGGGCGTCGCGTCGGCCGCCCGGGCGGCGGGAATCGTCGCGAGGACGAAGGCCAGGCCGAGCAACGCAGCCGCAACGCGCCGCGCCGAGAAGAGTGCCGGCAGATGGGGCGTCATGCTGCGGACCTGAAGGGCTGCGGCTGGGCCGCCGGCGCGTCGTCGGCGACGCGGGGGGCGTCGATCTGCGACCAGTCGATCCGCGGATGCCGCGGCGCGCCCTCCCGCGCTGCCGCATACGCCGGCCGCCGGCGGGCGCCGGCAAGCCAGAGGAGCGCCGCGACGAGGCCGGCGATCACGCTCACGCCGGCCACGAGGATCTCACGCGGTACGGCCCGGGAGTCGAACCGCACGTCGCCCGACACGAGCTGCCCGAGCACCTCCTGGAGCGAGATCGGATGGTCGGCCGACGCCGGGGCATCGGCATCGGCCGCGCGGGTCGTCGCCTGCTCGGGAGCCCGGTGCGGCGCGGCGCCGGGCGTCGGAAAACTCGTGACCACGACGCGGCAGCCGGCGGGCGCGGCGGTGGCCGGCACCATCCGCGTGGCGAGCTCGCGGATACGTTCGAGCTCGGCCGCATCGGCCACGGCGGTGGCGGCGGCGTCGAGGGCGGGCGAGCCGCGGACCGCCTCGAGATACGTGGCCGGGATGGCGATCGACACGTGGAGCGAGGCGAGCACGTCGCCGCGGGCCAGCCGCGGCTTCTCGGGCGGTGCGGCCGGAGCCGCGGAGGGGAGTTCCGCCGGCGCGTTGGCATCGGCCGGCTTCTGCACCGTCTCTTCGGCGGCCGGCGCGGCGGCAGGCTCCGGCTGCAACGACTCGGCGGCGGCGAACTCGGCGGTCACATCGACCACCACTCCCTTGACGTAGGCGAGCGCCTGCCGCAGCTTCGCGGCGAGGGCCCGCTCGTAGGCCAGCCTGCGGGCGAGCGAGGGATCGGTCGCGTCGTCGTCGGCCGCTTCGAGCGGGCCGGCGAAGACGCGGCCGTTGCGCAGGTCGGTGACGGCGACGCGTTCGGGCGAGAGCCCCGCGATCGAGGCGGCGACGAGCACGCGGATCGCCTGCACGCGGGTGGCGTCGAGCTCCGCGTCGGGCTGCGTGCGGATGCTCACGCTCGCGGTCTTGACGGTGCCTCCGGCGAGGCCCGGCTGCTCCTCCACGTCGTAGAGCACGGCGGCCCGCTCGATGCCCGGCATCGAGCAGAGCACGAGGGAGAGCTCGTCTTGCGTGGCCACGCGGAGCAGCTCGGCCTGCACCGCCCGGCTCTGCCAGGGGCTGTTGTTGGCGAGCGCCCGCCGCAGGCTGCCGCCAAACTCGCGGGGCAGCGCCTCGGCGTCGACGAGCGCCCGCATGTAGGCGCTCTGCCGGCTGCGGGGCACGTATACGCGGCCCCCTTCGGTGCGGTAGTCGGTGAGCTGCGCACGGTCGAACGCGGCCTCCATGAGGGCGAGCTCCGACGAGGGGAGCACGCTCCCGGCGAGCAGCTCCGTTTCCTCGCGGATCGGCCGGTCACGCAGCAGCCACGCCGCCCAGCCGAGCGACGCCGCCACGAGCCCGAGCGCGATCACCTGCGCGGGGGTGAGCAGCGACTGGCGCCCGGAAGTCGGGGAAAAGGAGCGTGCATCCATGCACAGCGGATCCCGGCGGGTGTGGACGGTGGATCGGTCGGTCGGCTAGGCGGCCTGCCTCCGCAGCCGCCGGTGCGGGAGCCGCAGCGTGACCGCCCGGCCGCCCTCCGGGCAGGCCGCGACGGAGAGGCTGCCGCCGACGGCGGCGACGAGCGGCTCGAGGGCGGCGTCGGGCGTGGCGACCGACACGGGCCCCGAGTCGGCGATCTCGATCTCGATCGCGTCGGCATGCTCGATGCTCGTGACCACGATCTCGCGCACGTGGGGCGCGTCGCTCGACGCGGCCGGCCGGGCGGCGTTTTCGAAGGCCCGCAGCAGCAGGCCGGCGAGGATGTCGCGGACCGTGCTCGGGTCGACCTGGAGCACGTGGCGGTCGGCGACATCGAGCGCGACGTGGCAGTCGGGGATGCCGCGGTCGGCGCAGTGGCGGCGGACCTCTTCGGTGATCGCCTCGAGCAGGCCGCGGGGCGGCACCATCGGCAGGATCATGCGGTCGTGGAAGTCGGCGTGGGTCATGGTGTCACGGTGTGGCCGCGGAGGGAACGGGAGTGGTGGTGCCGCAGACGTCGTCCATCAGCCAGCGGTTGACGTCGCCGAGAACGGCCTTCGAGAGGTCGCCCGACCGCGGGTAGATCCGCAGGCTGAGCATGGCGCCGGCCGCATGAAACGCCCGGAGCGTGGCGTCGACCTGGCGGGCCGCATCGGGCCCATCCGTGCGCCGACAGCAGAGGAGCATCGGCAGCCGGCGCACCTCCGCGAGCCTGGCGAACAGCCCTTCGGCGAGCGGAAACGGCCCGCCGAGCGACACCACGCCTGCGAATGCGCTCGGATGGCGGCAGGCGATCCGGAAGGCGTCGGAGCCCCCCGCCCCCTGCCCCACGAGATAGATCCGCCGCGGATGGATGCTGATCCGCTCGCACACGCGGTCGATCGCATCCCAGAGCGGCTCGTCGCCCGATCGCTCGTCGACGTCCGGCACGACGGCCACGAAGTTGCGCAGGCTGAGACGCTTCATCGCCCGGCCGAGATCGAACGGCTGCGACCGGTCCGGCAGCCACACCACGAGCGGATAGTCGTAGCCCGGCTCGTAGCCCTGCGGCGTGAACAGCCCGCAGGGCTCCATCCAGGCGAGCGGCTCGGCGCTCGGTGCGGGCGGGAGGCATTCCGTGAGGCGGTTGTTCATCGCGCGTGTCTCGCCGGGAAGTGCATCGAGGCGCGGCGCACGGCGCCGCCTGCCTCGGGACCGCCGGGTTTGTAGTGGAACGCGCGCGCCCCGGCAACGCCACGCGGCGACGTGACGGCGGCATCTCGGCAGGCTCGGCAAACAGGGCAAGGCGCGGTATCTGGCGGTGCGTGATTGGCCGACTCAATGCGCCCAATCCGGCTCGGGATTGCCCCCACCATCTCGCCGGACGCTCACTGCGCCCATCCATGGGCTTCGTTCGCTCGGAGTCACAGGCGCTGGGCCCTCCCTGGTTCCGCTGGTGACTCCCCCCGGATCACCAGTAGGGGCAACCCCCCTCCCCCCCCTTTCGATTCGGCTTAATCCCCCCGTGGACCCGTGCTTCCCCCAGCGCCTGTGACTCCGAGCGAACGAAGCCCATGGATGGGCACAGTGAGCGTCCGGCGAGATGGTGGGGGCAATCCCGAGCCGGATTGGGCGCGTTGACTGGCAGGCGGGACGTTTGCCCCAACGGTTACTTCAGGCGTTCTTCGAGGCTGGCCTTGTAGCGGACGCTCGATTCGGGGCCGCTGAAGCCGACGACGCGGCGGTCGACGCTCGTCGAGCGGCTGAGCAGGCGGCCGCGGGCCACGTCGAACTCGACCTCGCCGTCCCAGATGCGCTCGAGCAGCCGGCTCTCCAGCCGCGGGTCGTCGAGCGGCGTGAGCACGGTCGTGTCGACGTCGATCGTGGCGACGCCGTCGCGGAGGCTCGCCACGCGGTAACGCAGCCGTGTCTTCACGGCCCGGCGCGGGCCGTTCGGCACCTCCACGACCACCTCCTGAGGCACCGTCCACTCCGTACCCACCGTGGCGGGCTCGTCGGGCAGCGGCACCACCATCAGGTCGCCCGTGTTCGACGGGGGAGTGGGCTTGAAGTCGCGCCGCTCGATCACGCGGCCCGTCGCGTCGATGACCAGGCGCGCGAGTGGCACGCCGAGGCTCTGCCGCACGGGCTCGTAGTCGGGGGGCACGGGCCCGGCGTCGCGGCTGCTCCAGCGGGTCTCCCCCTTGTCGCTCGTGCGCGACGACATCGTCACGTCGTCGACGGAATGCTCGATCGTGGCCTTGCCGGCGGCGTCGACGGCGACGACGGTCCACACCTTCGTCGAGTCGGTGGCCGTCTCGACCGCCTGCTTCGTGCCGCCGATCGTGGTCTCGGTGAGGGCCCGATGGGACACGTCCATCACGATCTTCTCGCCCGGCGTGAAGCGGTAGCGGAGCGTGACCGATTCGGCGGCCTCGGCGGGCGACCACGGTGCGATGCACGCGAGCGCCGCGACGAATGCCAGGGCTGCGACCAGCATCGCGCGGGAGTGCGTCATGACGCGCCGGGGCCCGCGGTGGTGCGGCCGCCCGCGCCCCGGAGTCCGCCGCCCCACTCGAGCTTCTCACGCAGCGTCCGGTAGTAGCCATGCCGCGCCGTCTCCACGAGCGTGAACCGCGGCTGGGCCCGGCGGATCGACACGCGGTCGCCGGCGACGAGCCCCGTAACCACGCGGCCGTCGACGACGCAGGCGGAGCCGGCGTTCGGCCTGGGCACCACGAGGTCATAGGCCCGGTTCGCCGAGTCGACGACGGTGCGGTTGGTGAGCGTGTGCGGATTGAGTGGCGTGAACACGAAGGCGTCGAGGTCCTTGCGCACGATCGGGCCGCCGGCCGAGAGGTTGTAGGCCGTCGAGCCGACGGGCGTGCTCACGATCAGGCCATCGGCCCGGTAGGTCGTGGCCAGTTCGCCGTCGACGTGGAGG
>JBJSZP010000124.1:0-7368 GCA_046090365.1 Planctomycetia bacterium | reverse complement strand
GGTGACGGCGGCCGGTCGTGGCTGCCCCCGCGGCTCGACGGCCTCGAGGTGCTCTGCCTTGCGGCAGGGGGCGGGAAGCACGGGCCGCTTTACGCCGCCGCCGGCGCCCGCGTGACGGTGGTCGACCTCTCGCCGGCGATGCTCGATCTCGACCGGCGCGTGGCCCGGGAGCGGCGGCTGCAGGTGGAGATCCTCGAGGGCTCGATGGACGACCTCTCGATGCTCGCTGCCGGCCGCTTCGACCTCGTGATCCATCCGGTGAGCACCTGCTACGTGCCCGATGTGGTCCGCGTATTCCGCGAGGTGGCACGGGTCACGAAGCCGGGCGGGCGCTACGTGAGCCAGCACAAGGCTCCGGCCAGCCTGCAGGCGACGCTCGAACCCGGGTCCGGGGGACGATACGAACTCGTGCATCCGCAGGGCCTGGCCGACCCGCTGCCGCCGGCCGGGCCGTCGCGGCTCCGCGAGCCGGGCACCCACGAGTTCATCCACCCGCTCTCGGCGCTCCTCGGTGGCATCTGCGCCGCGGGCTTCACGATCGAAGACGTGTGCGAACCCGACCACACCCGGCCCGACGCCCCGGTCGGGTCGTTCGCCCACCGGGCGGCGTTTCTCCCGCCCTACATCCGGGTGCTCGCCCGACGGCACACCGCTGGCTCAGGCGGGTCGGGGATCGTGCTGGTAGAGTAACGTTTCTCGGAGGCCTCCATGATCTGCCTGAACGTGCTCCTCACCGCCAAGGACGCAGCCGACGTCCCGAAGATCCGCGACTTCCTCGGCCAGGCGATGCGGAAGAGCCGCACCGAGCCGGGCTGCCTGCGGTTCGACGTGTATCACTCCACGGCCGAGCCGCGCCGGTTCACGCTCGTCGAGCACTGGGCCAGCCAGGAGGCGCTCGACGCCCACCGCCTCGCCGAGGCCTACACGCAGATCTACAAGCCCCACGTGATGCCGCTCGTGGATCGCGAGGGGCACCCAAGCACGCTCCTCGAATGATCCTCCTCATCGACAACTACGACTCGTTCACCTGGAATCTCGTGCAGCGGATCGGCGAGATCGCGCCCGACGCGCCGCTCGAGGTGCATCGCAACGACCGGATCACCGGCGACGAGATCGCGCGGAAGGCGCCGACCCACCTCGTGATCTCGCCCGGGCCCTGCACGCCCACCGAGGCGGGCATCTCCTGCGACGCGGTGCGCCGGTTCGCCGGGCGGATGCCGATCCTCGGCGTGTGCCTCGGCCACCAGTCGATCGGGCAGGTGTTCGGCGGCGCGATCGTGCGGGCCAAGCGGCTGATGCACGGCAAGGTCGACTCGATCGCGCACTCCGGCCAGGGGCTGTTCGCGGGGCTCGCAAGCCCGATCGAAGCCACCCGCTACCACAGCCTCGTGATCGATCCGCCCACGCTCCCGCGCGACTTCGAGGTGGATGCCTGGTCGACGGCGCCCGACGGCTCGCGGGAGATCATGGCGATCCGCCACAGGACGCTGCCGGTGTTCGGCGTGCAGTTCCATCCCGAGAGTTTCCTCACGCCGGCCGGATACGACCTCCTGCGGGCCTTCCTCGCCGTGCGAACCGCATGATCGACCTCGCCGACGCTCTCGCGCTCGTCGAATCGACCGCCGCGCCGTTGCCGCCGCGGCGGCAACGGCTGCTCGACGCCTGCGGCCTCGCCCTGGCCGAGCCGATCGTCGCCGACGTCGACTCGCCCCCGTGGGACAGGGCGATGATGGACGGCTTCGCGCTCACAAGCGACGACGTCGTGGCCGCGGGCGGCGGCGCCGTGGAACTCGACGTGGTCGTCGATCTGGCCGCGGGAGACGTGACATCGCTCTCGATCGGCCCCGGTGCCTGTGCCCGGATCATGACGGGCGCCCCGATCCCCGCCGGAGCCGACGCCGTGATCCCCGTCGAGTGCGCCCTCGACGGCACCGCGGCCACGCATGCCGGCGGCCGTGTGCGGCTCCGCGACGAGCGGTTTCGCCCCGGGCAGCACATCGCCCGGCAGGGCACCGCATTTCGCGTGGGCACGGAGGTGCTCGCGGCGGGCAGCCTGCTCGGCGCCGCCGAGATCGGCCTGGCCGCCGAGGCGGGGGCGACGCACGTGGTGGCCGCCTGCCGGCCGCGGGTGGCGATCCTCTCGACGGGCAGCGAGCTCGTGCCCCCCGAGGCGCAGCCCGCCTTCGGCCAGACGCGAAACTCGAACGGCCCGATGCTCACGGCGGCCGTGCAGCTCGTGGGCGCCGAGCCGATCCCGCTCGGCCTCGTCGCCGACCGGCCGGAAACGATCCGGGCCGCCGTCGCGCAGGGCCTGGCCGCCGACGTGCTCCTGCTCTCGGGCGGCGTGTCGGCGGGCGACCTCGACCTCGTGCCGGCGGTGTTTCGCAGCTGCGGCGTCGAGAAAGTGTTTCACAAGGTGCGGCACAAGCCGGGCAAGCCTGTGTGGTTTGGCATCCAGCGCCGCCCGGGCGCCGCGCCGACGCTCGTCTTCGGCCTCCCCGGCAATCCCGCGAGCAGCCTCGTGTGCTTCGACCTCTTCGTGCGGCCCGCGATCATGATCCTCGCCGGCCGGCCGCAGAGCGACTGGCATCTGCCGCGGTCCCGCGCCCGGCTCACCGCCCCCGCGAAGGCCGCCGCCGACCGGCCCGTCTATCTCCCCTGCCGGCTCGCCGGCCCGCCTGACGCGCTCCAGGCGACGCCGCTCCCCTGGACCGGCTCCTCCGACCTCCGCGGCTTCGCGAACGCGAACGGCTACATCGCCCTCCCCGCCGACGGCACGCTCCACGACTCGGGTACTGAAGTCGACATCGTGCGCCGCGCGTAGGACAGGCTTCAGCCTGTCTCTGCCTTGTTGTGAGCGCGCCGGCTTCGGGCTCCCCGAATCCCGTCGCTGGACGTTCACTGCGGCCCTCCAGGCCTCCGTTCACTCGACTCCGGCTGCGCTGCGCCATCCATGGCTGCGCTTGCCTGCATACGCCTGCTCCAGGACACGGAGAGCCCAAAGCCTCCTCAACTGGAAAGGGGAGGCGAGGGGTTGCCCCTCCTCTCCCTCTCCCTCTCCCTCTGGGAGAGGGCGGGGGTGAGGGTGCATTCGTCGCGCCACGAAAGGCACCCTCACCCGGCCTGCGGCCGGCCTCTCCCAGCGGGAGAGGCGAGACGAGGCCCGCAGCGAGCGTCCGGCGAGATGGTACGGGGCAACCCCGAGCCGGTGCGCGCTTAACCAGTCGCAAGTCCGGCGAGGTGGTGGGCCAATCCCTAGCCGGTGCGGGCGCGTTGACCGGCAAGCGGGACGCTTGCCCCACGGGCATCACCCGGCGAGGCGGCGTTCGATCGGGGCGACGTCCGGGTGCACGAACTGCATCAGGTACGCGTCCTCGGTCGTGTCCTGGTAGAAGTCCTTGAGCACCGAGATCGCGAGGTAGCCGAGCGAGCGGAAGAAGAGCTGGGCCGGGAGGTTGCGCTCGCGGACCTCGAGCACGATCTTGTCGCGCCGTTCGGGGCTGAGCTTGGCCACCAGTTTCTCCATCATCTGCGTGCCGATGCCGAGGCGGCGGTGCGATCGGCGAACGGCGAAGTTGAGGACGTGCAGCCGCGAGCGGTGGAGTTCGTAGATCATGAAAGCCACGATCGAGTCGGCGATCTCCGCCACCATGCCGATGCAGTTGCGCTGCCGCATGCAGCGGGTGAAGTCGTCGTCCGACCAGGGAAACTCGAAGGCTTCCTGCTCGATCTCGAGCACTTCGGGCATGTCGCGCCGGATCATCCAGCGGACGTGAATCTGCAGCCGATCTCGTTCCGTCGTCGCCACGATCGCATCGCTCCGAGAGGAGGTGGGTTCTTCCCTGGGGCGGGCACGGTAGCAGGCGACCGGCGGCCGGCCAAGCCTTGTTCATACGGCGGAACGGGCTTTTTTGGAGCCCCAACCATGCCTTGACCGCCCCGTTGCCCGGCCCCTACCCTCCCGCCCCGTTTCCAGCGTCCGCTCCCTCTCCGCCCGAGCCCGCCATGCGAATGCTCCGTTGCATGCTCTGCTGGATGGCCGCCGTCGCCAGTGTCGTGGCGGCCGGCTGCGCCGGCCCGGCGATCCGCAGCCAAAGCCCCGAGGTGGCGGCGCTCGTCACGCTCGAGGCCGACACGAAGCTCGTGGGCGACTACACCGCGCCGTGGGGACTGAATCCGCAGCGGATCGAGCGGGCCGCGCTCGTCACCGGCCTGCCCGGCAGCGGCAGCGATCCGCCGCCGGGGCTCCAGCGGCAGCAGCTCATGGCCGACATGCAGGCCCGCGGCGTCGTCGAGCCCAACAAGCTCCTGGCCTCGAAGGCGACGTCGCTCGTGTGGGTGCACGCCTACCTGCCGCCAGGCGTGCGCCGGGGCGACCGCTTCGACGTGCTCGTGGAGGTGCCGGCCGACAACGACACTTCGAGCCTCGCCGGCGGCTGGCTGATGGAGACGCGGCTCACCGAGATGGCCGTGCTCGGCAACCGCGTGCGCGACGGGCACGTGCTCGGCATGGCCGAGGGGCCCCTGCTCGTCGATCCCGTGTCGCAGGGCACGCTCGACTCCGTCGCGAAACTCCGGGCGCGGGTGCCTGGCGGCGGCGTGGCCCTCGCGGACCGCTCGATCGGCCTGATCCTGGCGCCGGAGCACCGCTCCGTCGCCCTGTCGAAGCGGATCGGCGACGCGATCAACAAGCGGTTCCACGCGGTGATCAAGGGCACGAAGCGCGGCGTGGCCACCCCCAAGACCGACCGCTTCATCGAGCTCGAGGTGCCCACCCTCTACAAGCACAACCTCGCCCGCTACATCCGCGTGGTGCGGGCAGTGGCTGTGGCCGAGCCCCCCGCGGGGCGGCATGCGCGGCTGGAACTGCTCGCCCGCCAGCTCGCCGATCCCGTCACCGCGCCCGCCGCCGCCCTGCGGCTCGAGGCGATCGGCAAGGAGGCGATCCCGACGCTCCGCGAGGCCATCACCGCGAAGGACGCCGAGGTGCGCTTCGCCGCGGCCGAGGCGCTCGCGTATCTCGGCGAGTCGTCCTCCGCAGAGCAGCTCGCCGACGCCGCAACGGCACTCCGCAGCGCCCGCCCCGCGGCGCTCGCGGCCCTCTCCGTGCTCGACGACGCCAACGGCATCGACGCCCTGCACCGCCTGCTCGCCAGCCCGAGCGCCGAGACCCGCTACGGCGCCTTCCGCGCCCTGTGGCGGATGGATCCCTCGGCGCCCCTGATCCGCGGCGAGCGTCTGGGCGACGCCTGCTCGCTCCACGTGCTCGATGTCGACGGCCCCCCGCTGATCCATGCCACCCGTAGCCACCGCCCGGAGCTCGTGCTGTTCGGCGTCGGCCATCCTCTCGCCGACGGCCTCCGGGCCGAGGCCGGCTCCACGATCGTCGTGGTGGTCGAGGGAACGACCGCCATCGTGAGCCGGTTCCTGCCGGGCGAGCCCGACGAGCGCGTGGAAGCGCCCGCCCGTGTCGACGCTGTCGTACGGGCGATCATCGAGCTCGGCGGCTCCTACCCTGACGCGGTCCAGTTCCTCCAGCAGGCGAGCGCGAGCCGCTGCCTCGACAGCCGCCTCGCGTTCGACGCCCTGGCCGACGAGTTCGACGGCCGCCAGACCATCCATGAGGAGGCCGCGCGGCAGGACCGTGACCTGCCTCCCGACAATGACACGGCCGACACCGCCGCCCCCCGCCCCCGGAGCAGCCGCACGGACGAGTCTTCATGACCAGGCTCAAAGCGCTCGAACTGTTCGGCTTCAAGAGTTTCGCCGACCGAACCCGCTTCGAGTTTCCCGAGGGCATCACGGTGGTCGTCGGGCCGAACGGCTCCGGCAAGTCGAACGTCGTCGATGCCATCAAGTGGGTGCTGGGCGAGCAGTCGGTGCGCAGCCTCCGCGGCCGCGACATGACCGACGTGATCTTCGCGGGCTCGGTCTCGCGGAAGCCGCTCAACGTCGCCGAGACCTCGCTGATCTTCGACAACACCGCCCGTCAGCTGCCCGTCGACGCCGACGACGTGCAGATCATGCGGCGGGTGTACCGCAGCGGCGAGAGCGAATACCTCGTCAACGGCGCCGTCTCACGGCTGCGCGACATCCGCGAACTGTTCTCGGGCACCGGCGCGGCGACGGAGGCCTACAGCGTGATCGAGCAGGGCCGCGTCGACGCCCTGCTCGTCGCGTCGGGCAAGGATCGGCGGGCCGTGTTCGAGGAGGCGGCCGGCATCACGCGGTTTCGTGCCCGCCGCACCGAGGCGCTCCGGCGGCTGGAACGCGCAGAGCAGAACAGGCAGCGGCTCGCCGACATCGTGGGCGAGGTGTCGAGCCGGCTCGACACGGTGAAGCACCAGGCCGCGCGGGCGCGACGCTACCGGCAGATGACCGATCGGCTGCGGCTCCTGCGGCTGTCGGCGGCCACGAGCGACCTCGCCGAGGCCGATGCCGCCGTGAGCGGCGTCGAATCGCTGCTGGCCGACCTCGCAAACCAGCTCGCCGCCGCCGAGGCCGACTCGGCCACGACGAACGCCCGGCTCGCGGACCTCGAGGGCCGCTCACGCGACCTGGAGCCGGACCTCGCGGCCATGCACGGCCGCTCGGCCCGGGACCGGCAGGCCGCCGCGGCCGCCGAGGCCACGCTCTCCCTCCTGCGCCAGCGCCGGCTCGATCTCGACGCCGCCACCGCACGGGCCGCGGCCGACCTCCGAGAAACCATCGCCCGAGGCCGGGCCGCCGCCGCCGCGCTCGCCACGGCGCTCACCCAGGTGGCCGCGCTCGAGCGGGAGCACGAATCACTCGAGGCGACGCTCGCGGCCCGCGAACGGGCGGCCGCCGGATCGCACGAGTCCCAGGCCACGCTGCGCGATCGCCTCGCCGGGCAGACGGCGCACGCGGCGGACCTCGAACGTCGCCTGCGCCGTGCCGAGGCCGACCTCGACAGGGCGACGCTGCGGGCCGACGAGGCCCGGCGCACCGCCGACGGCCGGCGGGCGGCCGTCACCGCCGCCCACGAACACCTCGCCCACCTCGTGGAGGCCACCGCCGGCCGCGACGGCGCCCTCGCGGCGCTCGAGCAACGGGTGCGCCACTCGGTCGACGAGTTCGAGCAGATCGAATCGATGCTCCAGGAGCGGGCCGCGCTGATCGAGGCCGCCTGGAAAGACCTTGCGTCATGGCGGGCGAAGCTCGAAGCCTGCCGGGAGCGGAAGAGCGTGCTCGAGGAGATCGTCGGCCGGCACGAGGGCCTGTCGGACGCCGCCCGCACGCTGCTCGGCGACGGCGGCGCCACGCCCGTTCCCGGCCTGCGGGGCGTCGTCGGCGAGCTGATCGACGCACCGCTCGAATGGGCCGCGCTCGTCGACGTCGCGCTCGGGG
>JBJSZP010000123.1:0-984 GCA_046090365.1 Planctomycetia bacterium | reverse complement strand
CGCAGCATCGGCAACGACACGGCCTTCGCGGCCGGCTCGCCGCCGCAGGCTCCCTACCAATACACCTACAACGGCTCGGCCGACTTCAACCCGACGACCGTGGCGCTCAATGCGAACCCGTCGGCGCCGACGACCGCCGAGGTCGACGCCCTGGTGGCGGCTTGGGACACGAAGGGCGTGACGTGGCGCGGTGCCTCGAGCCCGGCGATGCGCGGCCGCGGGCTTTCGTGGGCGGCCACCACGGCGGGCAACGGCCTCACCAACGGCTTCCTGCCGCCCAACAGCCCGATCCCCGACTACGTCGTCCATTGGTCGGGCTTCTTCGGCCCGAAGAGCTGGCATCCGGACGGGGCCAACGTGCTCTTCGCCGACGGGCACGTCGAGTTCCTCTCCGAGAGCACCGATGCCACGGTGCACCGGGGCCTGCACAGCATCAATGGCGGCGAGAACGTCTCGGGGAGGTATTGATGATCGCTCCGCGACATATCGTTGGGCTCGCCCTCACGGTCCTGGCCTCGAGTCCGTTGCACGCGCTCGCCCACGACACCTGGCTCGAGGCGGCGCCGCGGCTGGTCCGGCCCGACGATGTCGTGCACGTCGGCCTGTTCCTGGGCAACCACGGCAACGACCACCGCGACTTCAAGATTGCGGGCAAGGTCGGCTCGCTTGAAGGCGTGCAGGTGGAGGTGATCGGTCCCGGCGGACGGAAGACGGACCTCGTGCCCGACATGATCGACGTCGGCTACGCGCCGAAGGAGGGCTTCTGGTCGGGGCGGTTCGTGCCGGCCGAGGAGGGGCTGCACTGCGTGGCGCACGTTCGCCAGGGGATCCGCCACGGCGCGCTGGGATTGAAGGGAGGCAAGACCTTCTTCCTCGCCTCGGAGTCGCTCGACAAACCCGCCGCGCCCCGCGGCGACCTCCCGGGCCCGCTCGGCCATCCGCTCGAGCTCGTCCTCGAGAGCCACCCGGTGCTCGGCTGCGGGC
>JBJSZP010000122.1:0-8976 GCA_046090365.1 Planctomycetia bacterium | reverse complement strand
CGGCCACATGCGGGTCGGCATGAACCTGGAGAGCGTGGTCGACTGGTCGCCGGCCTGGACCTTCACCGACGCGTTCAAGGCCTCGCGTGGCTGGATCGCACAGGAGTTCAACACGGCCACCTGGGAGACGGTCTGGGACGTCGGTGCGACGAATCCCGTGCGTGTCGATGCCAACGGCAATCCCACGCTGCTCACGAGCCGCGTGAACGCCGCCGGGGAGACCATCCGCCAGTTCGCGGCGACGCTGATGTTTCGCGACACGGGCGCCGCCCACCCGGCAGGCACGTATCGCGCCGAGTGGGACGGCACGGGCATGGTCACGTTCGGCTTCGACGCCCGCGTGATCACCTCCGGCCGCACACCCTCCGGCCGCGGTTTCGCCGACCTCGAAGTGACCCCGAGCGAAAACGGCATCCTGATGCGGGTCGAGGAGACGAGCCCTGCCGATCCGGTGCGGAATTTCAACGTCTGGATGCCCGACTACGGCGGCCAGCGATTCGCCGGCCAGCGCTGGCAGCCGGGGGCGTCGTTCTCCCCGTTTCACCCGCTGTTCCGCGCGCAGCTCGCCCCATTCGGCACGATCCGCTTCATGGGCATGCAGGAGACCAACACGTCGGACATCCGCACCTGGGCCGACCGCCGCGACGCGAACGACATCCGCCAGGGATCGGGACCGGAAGGCTCCCCGAGCGAGCCGCTCGCCAACGGCATGTCGCTTGAATACATGGTGCAGCTCGCCAATGACCTCGACGCCGACCCGTGGTTCAACATGCCGCACATGGCCGACGACACCTTCGTGCGGAATTTCGCGACCTACGTCCGCGACCATCTCGAGCCCGGCCGGAAGGTGTACGTCGAGTGGTCGAATGAGATCTGGAACTTTGGCTGGGGCTTCGAGGCTTCGCAGTGGGTGATGGACCAGACGCGGCTCCCAAACAATGCGGGCCTCGACAACTGGCAGGTGGCAGGCCTCGAGGCGAAACGCGACCTCGACATCTGGAGCACCATATTCGCCGGGCAGGCCGCGCGGCTCGTGCGGGTGGCGGGCGGCTGGGCTGCCAACGACTGGGTGACCAATCGCGTGGTCGAGAGCATGGACGGCTCGTTCGATGCGATCGCGATCGCCCCCTACTTCAGCCCCGATGACGCGCGGCGGGCCACCTACACGGCGGCCACGACCGTCGACACGATCCTCGCCGACTCCCGGGCGGCAGTGGACACGTCGGTGGCATGGGCCCGCACCCACCAGACGCTCGCCGACACGTGGTCGACCCGCCTCGGCCGCGACATCCAGCTCGTCGCCTATGAGGGCGGTCCGCACATGGACGGACGCAATGCTCCCTATCAAGACGCGTTCTATCGGGCCGTCAACGACCCGCGCATGGGCGAGATCTATCGCGAGTATCTGAAGGCGCTCGACGGCACGGGCATGGACCTGTTTCTCGACTTCCAGTTGACGGGCCGGCCCGGGGCATCATCGTGGGGCGACTTCGCCAAGCTCCACCGCATGGACCAGCCGCTGTCGACCGCCCATCGCTATGCCGCGGTCGTCGCCGCGGCCGACGGCACACTCTGGGCGGTCCCGCCCCCTGCCCCGCCCACGCTCTCGATCGCCTCGGCGGCCACGACCGAAGGCAACGCGGGCCGGAAACTGCTCGCCTTCACGGTCTCCCTCTCGGCCACCGCCTCCCAACCGGTCTCGTTCCGCTGGACGACCGGAAACGGCACCGCCCTGGCTGGCCGCGACTTTGTGGCCGGCTCCGGCACGCTCACGATCCCGGCGGGGCAGCGCACGGCCACCGTCGGCGTGTGGGTGCTCTCCGATCGGATGCGCGAAGCCGACGAACAGTTTTTCGTGACGCTCTCCACGGCTGTGAACGCCACGCTCTCCCCCACGGCCACGCGGGCCACAGGGCTCATCGTCAACGACGACGGCCTGTCGCGGGCGGCGCTCGCCGCGGCATTCGCCTCGGTCGACTGGTTCAATGCGAAGGCACGGCGCTGATCGCCCCGCCTCACCAGCGGCTCGGCTTCTCGGCCACGGGCCTGCTCCGTAGAATCACGGGCATGGACACTGCTCTCTTCAACCGCGCCCAGGCGATCCGCGCCCGTCTCCTCCAACTGCGAGACTCTCTTTGACTGGCACGGCCGCAAGCAATCCGCCGCCCGCATCGAGGAGGCAATGGGCCAGGCCGGCTTCTGGGACAACAACGAGAAAGCCCAGGCCACGGTCGCCGAGCTGAAGAGCGTCAACTCGATCCTCAAGCCGCTCGAGGAGGCGCTTGCCGTCGGGGCCGACCTCGAGGCCCTCGAGGAACTCGCCCGGGAAGACCAGTCGCTCGAGGCCGAACTCGCCGGGGAGGCCGACCGGCTCGAGAAGCTCGTCGATGCGCTGGAACTCGCGTCGCTCCTCTCCGGCGCCCACGACGCCTCCGACGCGATCGTCTCGATTAACGCCCGCGACGGCGGCACCGATGCCAACGACTGGGCCGAGATGCTCCTGCGGATGTACTCCGCCTGGGCCTCGAAGCGCGACTACGCCGTGGAGCTGCTCGACCGGCAGGACGACGCCGTGGCCGGGATCCAGAGCGCCACCGTGGCGATTCGTGGCCCATGGGCCTACGGGTATCTCAAGGGGGAAACGGGCATCCATCGGCTCGTGCGGATCAGCCCGTTCAACGCCGAAGGCAAGCGGCAGACGAGCTTCGCGGCCGTCGACGTCTCGCCCGAGATCGCCGACGACGACACCGACGTGGAGCTCAAGGACGAGGACATCCGCGAGGACGTGTTCCGGGCCAGCGGAGCCGGTGGCCAGCACGTCAACAAGACGTCGAGCGCCATCCGGCTCACCCACTTCCCCACCGGCATCGTGGTGCAGTGCCAGAGTGAACGCAGCCAGCACAAGAACCGCGCCACGGCGATCAAGATGCTCCGCGCCCGCATCGCCCGCGTCGAGGAGGAGAAGCGCGAGGCCGAGCAACTCGCCCGCTACAAGCAGCAGCCGAAGACGGGCTTCGGGTCCCAGATCCGCAACTACTTCCTCCACCCGGACCAACGCGTCAAGGATCAGCGTACGGGACACTACGTCGGCAATTTCCAGAGCGTGCTCGACGGCAACCTCGACGGCTTCCTCGACGCGTATCTCAAGTGGAAGGCGTCGGGGTCGGCCCCGCAGGCCGCGGCCGACGAGTGATGCCCGCTGGACGGGCGGATGCCGGGGAGGTACGATCCAGACGTTCGTTTCATCCTTCTGGACAAGCATGGCGGAAAAAGAACAGGCACTCGAAGTGGAAGGGGTCGTCACCCAGGCCCTCGCCAACACGCGTTTTCGCGTGCAGATCACCGGCGGCCACATCGTCAACGCGCACGTCGCGGGCAAGATGCGGAAAAACTTCATCCGCATCGTCCCGGGCGACAAGGTGAAGGTCGAACTCTCTCCGTACGACCTGACCAAGGGCCGGATCACGTTCCGCGAGCGGTAAACTGCCTTCACGGGAATTCTCGGCATCCTGCCGAAATTCCCTTGGCCGGCCGCCGCCGGCTGGTGCACACCCGGCCCTCCGGGCTTGGCGTCCTTCGTAGGGGCAGACGTCCCCGTCTGTCCATTCGACAGGCCGGCATTCCTTTACGACTCTTCGCCCGATTCCCGCTTCTCGAAGAACTGCTTCAGGTCGCCGAACGTCCGCAGTGGCTCCTTGCCCTCCCGCATCGCCTGCGTGAGCGGCTTGGCAGGCTTCTTGGCAGGTTTCGCGGTGTAGGTCCTGGTGCGTGGCTCCCGCGGCGTGCGTTCCTGCTCCCGCTGCCGCGGCTTCTGCGGGCGGGGCTGCTCCGCCTGCCGCTTCTCCTGCGGCCGTTCCTGCCCGCCGTCCTGCCGCCGCCCCGGCTGCGGACGCGCGGAGCCGGGCGTGATCATCGTCAGCGCCACGCGGCGCCGGGCCTTGTCGATCTCCAGCACCCACACCTTCACGATCTGGCCGACGGTGACGACGTCGTGCGGGTCGCGGACGTAGCGGCTCGAGAGCTGGCTGATGTGCACCATGCCGCTGTCGTGGAGCCCGATGTCCACGAAGGCCCCGAAGTCGACGACGTTGAGCACCGAGCCCATCAACTCCATGCCCACCTCGAGATCCTCGAGCTTGAGCACGCCCTTCTTGAAGAACGGCTGCGGCAGATCCTCGCGGGGATCGCGACCCGGGCGGGCGAGCTGCTCGACGATGTCGGCGAGGAGCAGCCGGCCCACGCCGAACTCCTTCGCCAGCGCCGGCAGATCGAGGGCCGCCGCCTTCTCGGCGAGGGCTGCCGCTGCCTGCCGGCTGGTGAGATCCTCCGGCTTGCCGCCGAGCCGCTCGAGCACCTGCACGGCCACGGGATAGCTCTCGGGGTGGATCCACGTGGCATCAAGCGGATTCACGCCGCCGGTGATCTTGAGGAATCCCACCGCCTGCACAAACGCCGCCTCGCCGAATCCGGGCACCTCGAGAAACTGCTGGCGCGACGTGAAGGGGCCGTTCTTCGTGCGCCACTCGTGGAAGCCCCGGGCGGTTGTCTGGTTGAGCCCCGACACGTAGCGGAGCAGGGCCGGGCTGGCCGTGTTGACGTCGACGCCCACGTAGTTGACGCAACTCTCGACCACGGCGTCGAGCGAGGCGTGCAGGTGGCGGGCCTTGACGTCGTGCTGGTAGAGCCCGACGCCGATGTTCGCCGGCTCGATCTTCACGAGCTCCGACAGCGGATCCTGGAGCCGGCGGCCGATCGAGATCGCCCCGCGGACCGCCGCCTCGTGCGAGGGCAGTTCCTCGCGTCCGTAACTGCTCGTGGAGTAGACGCTCGCCCCAGCCTCGTTGACGATCACATAGCCGACGTCGAGCTCCTGCAACTCGCCCACCACGAGCGCCGACACGAGCGCCTCGGTCTCGCGCCCGGCCGTCCCGTTGCCGACGGCGATCACGTTGCAGCCGTGCGTCTTCACGAGCTCCACGATCCTGCGGGCCGCCGCCTCACGCTTCTCCTTCTGGCCGATGATGTGGAGCACGGCGTGCTCGAGGGGATTGCCGCACTCGTCGATCACCGCGGCCTTACAGCCGCTCTTGAAGCCGGGATCGAGCGCGAGCACCCGCCGGCCGGTCATCGGCGACTGGAGGAGCAGGTTGCGCAGGTTGCGGGCGAACACCTCGACGGCGTGCGTCTCGCAGTATTCCGTGATCTCGCGCCGGATCTCGCGCTCGAGGCTCGGCAGCACGAGCCGCGTGAGGGCGTCGCGGACGCATCCGCGGAGGAAGTCGGCGTGCGGATGCCCGGCCGGCACGAGCAGCTCCTCCGCCGCGGCCTGCAGCTCGTCAACCGGGCCGTCGATCCGCACCTTGAGCAGCTTCGCCCGTTCGCCGCGATTGATCGCCAGGGCCCGGTGTGGCGGCACCCGCTGGATGTGCTCGGAGTAGTCGAAGTAGTCGCGGAAGTGCTTCTCGTCCTTGCTCAGGGCCTTCCCCTCGCTCTCGACCCGCTGGCTCTTGAGGTGTGCCTTCCGCGAGAGGATCCCCCGCAGCCGCTGCCGCAGGTCGGCCCGCTCGCTGAAGTCGTCGGCGATGATGTGCCCGACGCCGAGGAGCGCGTCGGCGACGGTGGCCACCTCCCCCTCGGCATCGACGAAATCAGCCGCCCGGGCGTCGAGATTCGCCGCCATCGGATCGGCGGCCAGGATCTCGCGGGCCAGCGGCTCGAGCCGGCGCTGGCGGGCGATCTCGGCGAGCGAAAGTTTGCGGGGCTTGAAGGGAAGGTAGAGGTCCTCGAGCTGCTTCGGGCTCTCGGCCGACTCGATCCGGGCCGCCAGGTCGGGGGTGAGTTTCCCCTGTCCCTGGATCGTCCGCAGGATTGTCTGCTTGCGGTCGGCGAGCTGCCGCGCCTTGCCGACGCACTCGGCGATGCGTCGGATGTCCACCTCGTCGAGCCCGCCGGTCTGGTCGCGGCGGTAGCGCGTGATGAAGGGGACGGTGTTCCCCTCGTCGAGCAACTGCAC
Source organism: Planctomycetia bacterium (assembly GCA_046090365.1). GTDB lineage: Bacteria > Planctomycetota > Planctomycetia > Pirellulales > UBA1268 > RGVT01. The sequence continues at coordinate 2,963 of JBJSZP010000122.1, read as the reverse complement.
CGCGGCTGCAACGCCGGCGGGAGAAAGCCCCAGACGCTGGGCTATCTGTCCCAGATCGATGACCGCTATGGGTGCCATCCGAGGGGCGTCGTCGGGGCTGCCATGCTCCCCGACGCGACGCCAAACTCCACCTTTCTCCCGCTGGTCGGCGCCCCTTGAGGACGCACCACTGGGTTCGTGATAGCCGGAAAATCTAGGGGCGGTGCGGGGAGGCTGTCAAACTTCCCCGCCCCGTCGATGTCCGCCGCCTGCAGCGCCCCGGTCTCCCAAGCCCCCGCGCCTGCCACCGCGCGGTTGCGCCATGGACCGCCGACCTTGGCATTGACGCCCCGGCAAAACCTCGCCTATTCCCCGCTTTCTGCGCGTCTCGCGGCGAAAACCGCCGGCGAGCGCCCGCCTCGGGAAACCTCACAAATGACTGGAGCAGGTCGGTTGGCCGTGACGATTTGGTCAGCATTGTCGGCGGGCTCCGCAGTCTCGACTGCCGACGTCCGTCCCATCGTCCACGCCTCGGAGAACCGGCCATCATGATCCGCCCCGCCGCCGCGATTCCGCCCGCCAATGCCACCTCCAAGCACTCGAACGCCGTCGACGACGGCCCCGAGACGGGGGCCTTCCTCCCGGCCGTCGGGCTGCTCGCGCTCGACCGGCAGTATGCGGCGCTCCGCGAGGAGATCCGGGCGGCGATCGACCGCGTCTGCGACAGCGGCCGATTCGTGCTCGGGCCGGACGTCACTGACCTCGAGACCGAACTCGCCCGCGACCTCGGCGTACCCCACGCGATCTCCTGCGCCTCCGGCAGCGACGCGCTGCTGCTCGCCCTGATGGCGCTCGACATCGAGCCGGGCGACGAGGTGATCCTCCCGAGCTACACGTTCTTCGCCACCGCCAGCGCCGTGACGCGGCTCGGCGCGACGCCGATCTTCGCCGACATCGACCCGGCGACCTACCTCGTCGATCCGGCCGACGTCGAGCGGAAGATCGGCAAGCGGACGCGGGCCATCATTCCGGTGCATCTCTTCGGTCGCACGGCTGACATGGACGCCCTCCTGCCGATCGCCAAGGCCGCCGGCCTGCCGATCGTGGAGGACGCCGCCCAGTCGATCCTCTCCACGTGGCACGGACGCTGCTCGGGTGGCCTCGGCGACGTCGGCTGCTTCAGTTTCTATCCCACCAAAAACCTCGGCGGCGCCGGCGACGGCGGCTTCCTCACCACCACCCGCGACGACCTCGCCGCCAAGCTCAGGCTCCTCCGCGTCCACGGCATGGAGCCCCGCTACTACCACCAGGTGGTCGGGATCAACAGCCGGCTCGATTCGCTCCAGGCCGCGATCCTGCGCGTGAAGCTGCCGCATCTCGACGCCTGGACCACGGCCCGGCAGTCGAACGCGGCCCGCTACATGGAGCTGTTCTCGCACTACGACCTCGCCGGTCGGATCACGGTGCCGAGCGACGAGCCGCGGGGCCGCCATGTGTGGAACCAGTTCGTGATCCGCGTGGCCGACGGCCAGCGCGACGCCCTGCGGGCCCACCTCACGGCCTCGAAGGTGGGCACGGAGATCTACTATCCCGTGCCGCTCCACCTCCAGCAGTGCTTCGCCTCTCTCGGCTGGGCGAAGGGCGACCTGCCCCACACCGAGCAGGCGGCCGACGAGACGCTGGCGCTCCCGATCTTCCCGGAACTCGAGCCCGCCGAGCAGCGGACCGTCGTGGGGCGGATCGCCGAGTTCTTCCGCGCTCCGCAGACGCGGGCGATGGCCGACGTCGAGCGCGAAGCGTCCGCCCTCCCGCCGGAGGGCCCCCACTTCCTGCGCCGCATGAAGGCCGTGGGCCGGGCCGACGACGTCCGCTGTTAGCCTCCGCCGGGACGCGACGGTAGGATGCCGGGCCTGTCAGGCCTTCACCTACCGACGGACGTTCCATGGCGACGAAAACGAAGCGGACCCCCAAGGCGGCCAAGGGCAAACTCCCGCCGATCGACCTCAAGACCCTCGGCCTGATCGTGGACCTCGCCGACGAGGTGGCCACGGCCGCGGAGAAGCGGCGCGACCCGGCCCTCGACATCCCCACCCGCAGCCTCTCGAACGTCCGCTTCAACAAGTCGCGGAAGATCATCGAGATGGGCGGCCAGACCAACCGCCGCCAGCTCTTCAACCTCTCCCAGGCCAAGAGCTACATGCAGACCCTGCTCGTGGCCACCGGCTGCAAGCAGCTCATCGACCAGCAGAAGACCACGAGCATCCGCGGTCTGTACTACCTGCTCAAGCACACGATCGAAGGCACCCGCGAGGAGACCTTCGCCACCCAGGAGGAGTGCGACCCGATCATCGAGGATCTCGAGGTGACGCTCGAGAGCCTCCGCGAGGAGCTCCACGTATACGCCAGCAACCGCGGCGGCATGGTGGGGCCGATCACGCTCGTCGACTCCGGCGACGAGATCGACTGCTCCCGCATGGGCTCCGGCGGCTACTCGATCCCGTCGATCGTCGAGGCCGACATCGTCAAGTTCAAGTCATGCGACGCGAAGTTCATCCTCCACGTCGAGAAGGACACCGTCTGGCGACGGTTCAACGAGGACAAGTTCTGGCGGAAGCACAACTGCCTGCTCACGCACGGTGGCGGCCAGCCTCCCCGCGGCGTGCGCCGCATGCTCTACCGGCTCCACCACGAATTGAAACTTCCCGTCTACTGCCTGCTCGACAACGACCCGTGGGGCTACTACATCTACTCGGTGCTCAAGCAGGGCTCGATCAACCTCGCCTACGAGTCGAAGCGGATGGCGATCCCGGCCGCCCGCTTCCTCGGTATCCGCTCCCGCGACTATGACCGCTGCAAGCTCTCGCAGAGCGTGCAGATCGCCCTCAACGAAACCGACATCAAGCGGGCGAAGCAGATCGCCGCCTACCCGTGGTTCGCCGAAAAGAAGGGCTGGCAGAAGGAGATCGAGACGATGCTCAAGAACG
>JBJSZP010000121.1:0-4139 GCA_046090365.1 Planctomycetia bacterium | reverse complement strand
GATCTTCGTGTTCGACGCCGAAGGGAAATTCATCCGGGCGTTCGGCAGCGAGTTTCAGGGGGGCGGCCATGGGATCGAGGTCCGCAAGGAGGGGAGCGAGGAGTTCCTCTACGTGTGCGGCTATCAGGGCGTGAAGGCGTTTGCCAAGATGACGCCGGCGGGCGAGATCGTGTGGTTCCGCAAGGCGCCGATGGAGTCGGGGGCGTACGCGCCGGGGGAAGACATCTCCACGAAACCCTCGTGGAACCGCCAGGGGTTCCTCCCCACCAACTTCGCCTTCCTCGACGACGGCGGCTTCCTGCTCGCCGACGGTTACGGCTCGTTCAAGATCCACCGCTACGACAAGGATGCGAAGTGGGTGAGCGCGTTCGGCGGCGCCGGCGACGGCAAGGGAACGTTCAACACGCCGCACGGCATTTGGATCGACCGGCGGCCCGCGGCCGATGGCTCGGCCCGTGAGCCCACGATCGTGGTCTGCGACCGGGCGCATGGCACGCTCCAGACGTTCGCCCTCGACGGCACCTACAAGGAGACGATCCCCGGCTTCGGCCTGCCCGCGAATCTCGACACCTGGCAGGGGCTGATGGTGGTGCCCGAGCTCAAGTCATCCGTCACGCTCCTCGACGAGAAGAACCAGGTCGTGGCCAGGCTCGGCCGGGCGGTCGAGCGGCTCGACGAGGTGAAGAACCTGCGCACGTTGCCCGACCAGTGGCGCGACGGTCAGTTCGTGCATCCACACGACGCCTGCTTCACCCCCTCGGGCGACATCTTCGTGGCCGAGTGGGTCTCCACGGGCCGGATCACGAAGCTCGAGCGGGTGGCGTGAGATCCCGGAGGCTATACTGCCGTTTGCATTCCAGGCCCACCCTCGTCCGCCAGACCCGTCAATCGGCCGCCATTTCGGCCCGCCTTCGCCTGACTGAGGATCCATCGATGCGTCGTCCGTCGCTTTCAGCGCTCGCGTTCGTTCCTGCCGGCCTCCTCGTGATCGTGGCCGTGGCACTCTCCCGACCGCTCACCGCCCCGGCGGCCGAAGCCAAGAAGCCCGACGCCGCCCCGGCCGAGGCGAAAGAAGCCGACCCGTTCAAGACCGCCCGCGAATTTCTCACCCCGCAGCCGCGGCCCGCACGGCCGGCGCTGCCGCCGAGCAGCCTGCCGCTGCAGTTTCTCGACGGCGAGCGGGTGGCCCTTTATGGCAACTCCACCGCCGAGCGGATGAACCTGTTCGGCCACTTCGAGGCCCTCCTCCACCAGCGGTTCCCCGAGAAGAAGCTCGTCGTCCGCAACTTCGCCCGGCCGGCCGACGAGGTGGCCAACCGGCAGCGGGCCGGCGACTACACGAAGCTCGACGATCCCGTGGCCGCGTTCGGCGCCGACACCTATCTCCTGTTCTTCGGGTTCAACGAGTCGTTCGCCGGGCCAGACGCGATCGAGAAGTTCAAGCAGGGCTATCTCAGCCTGCTCGGCGAACTCGCCGTGAAGTATCCCCGCGACGACACGAAGGCCCCGCCGCGGTTCGTGATCGTGTCGCCGATCGCCGTCGAGGCCACGGGCGACCCGCTCATGCCCGACGCCGACGCCCAAAACGCGACGCTCTCGCTCTATCGCGACGCCGCCCGCGACGTGGCCGCGAAGAAGGGGCTCGCCTTCGTCGATCTGTTCGACGCCACCCGCGCGGCGTTTGCGGCGGAGCCGGGCCGCCAGTTCACGATCAACGGCTGCCACGTGAACGAGGCGGGCGACAGGCTCGTGGCCACGCTGCTCGACGAGAAGCTGTTCGGCTCGCCCTCCGCGCATCAACTCGGGGCCGAGGCGTTCGCTGCGCTGCGGGCGGCCGTGATCGACAAGGCGTGGATCGTGATGCAGGACCACCGCATGGTGAACGGCTGGTATGTCTACGGCGGCCGCCGCACCTTCGACACCGAGACATTCCCGCGCGAGTACGCGAAGCTCCGCACCATGGCCGCCGTCCGCGACGCCTATGTGTGGGACATCGCCGCCGGCCGCCCCGTGCCGCCGGTGCCCGACGACTCGAAGACGGGCGACCTGATCGTGCCGCCCACCCGGTTCGGCAATCCGGCCACGGTCAAGAGCGAGAACCCCGAGGGCGGCCCGGTGATCAAGTCGCCCGAGGACGTGATCAAGACCTGCGCGGTGCCCGAAGGCTTCGAGATGCGGCTGTTCGCCGACGAGCGGAAGTTTCCCGAGATTGCCAAGCCCGTGCAGCTCGCGTTCGACTCGAAGGGCCGCCTCTGGATCTCGACGATGCCGAGCTATCCGCAGTGGAAGCCGGGCGACCCGAAGCCGGCCGACAAGCTCGTGATCCTGGAAGACACCGATGGCGACGAGCGGGCCGACAAGAGCACCGTGTTTTACGACAAGCTTCACTGCCCGACTGGTTTTCAGTTTTTCGACGGCGGCGTGCTCGTGATGGACCAGCCGCGGATGCTCTGGCTCAAGGACACCGACGGCGACGACAAGGCCGATATCGTCGTCCACGTGCTCGACGGCTGGGCCACGGAAGACACGCACCACACGAGCGGCGCCTTCGAGATGAGCCCCGGCGGCCTGCTCCACATGCTCGAGGGCGTTGCGATGAGCACGGCCCTGGAGACGCCGTGGGGGCCGTTCCGCAACTACGGCTCGCCGGGGTCGTATGTGCTCGATCCGCGCACCTGGAAGATCAGCCACTTCGTCACCCCGGGCTACGGCAATCCGTGGTGCTACGTGTTCGACGAGTGGGGGCAGGGGATCTGCGGCGACGGCACCGGCGCCGCCCAGCACTGGGACACGCCCCTCTCCGGCAAGCAGTACGGCGGCCGCAAGGGGATGAATCCGGTCTTCAACCAGGAGGGGATGCGGCCGGTGGTGGGGAGCGAGTTTCTGCGCACGCGGCAGTTTCCCGACGACGTGCAGGACCAGTTCATCTACGCCTGCGTGATCAACATGAACGGCATCCCGCGCTGGAAGTTTTCCGACGACTGCGCCGGCTTCAAGGGGGAGCGGGTGCGGCACGACCCGAACGATCCCAAGACGCCCTTCGACCTGATCAAGAGCACCGACAAGCACTTCCGGCCGGTCGATCCGCAGATCGGCCCCGACGGCGCGCTGTGGTTCGGCGACTGGGCCAACCCCCTCATCGGCCACATGCAATACAGCCAGCGCGATCCCAACCGCGACAAGATCCACGGCCGGATCTACCGGCTCGTCTACACGCCCAAGCCGCTGATCGCGCCGGAAACCCAGGCGGGCAAGCCGGTCGAGGCGGTGCTCGAGCAGCTCAGGAGCCCCGAGTGGCGCACGCGGTATCGCGCCCGGGCCGACCTCCAGGCCCGGCCGCGGGCCGAGGTGCTCGCCGCCGCCAACGCCTGGCTCGGCCGCGTCGCCTCCGACCCGGCCGCCGAGCGGCTGGCCACGGAGGTGCTCTGGCTGCAGCAGAGCTTCCATGCGGTCGATGCGGGGCTGCTCACGCGGCTCCTCGAGTCGCCAGTGCCCAATGCGCGGGCGGCAGCCGTCCGCGTGCTCGCCGACGAGCGTGAGCGCTTCCCCGACGCGGAGGCCCGGCTGATCGCCAAGGCCGTCGATCCGCACGCCAGGGTGCGCACCGAGGCGGTCCGGGGCTTGAGCTTCTACGCCACGCCGGCGGCGATGCAGGCCGTGGTCGCGGCGGCCAACATCGAGCCGTCCGACCGGTTCATCGCCTACACCTGCGACGCCGCCCTCGGCGCCAACATCGACGTCTGGAAGAAGGACTACGAGGCGGGCACGTTCGCGTCGAAGGGCACGCCGGCGTACGCGATCCTCGAGAGCGTGCTCGGGCTCGACAAGAAGGCGGCCGAGATGAAGCCGCACCTCGCCGTGCTCCTGAGCAAGGATCCCAAGAGCGACGAGGAGCTCAACAAGGCCATGACGGCCCTGGCCGGGATCACCGGGGGCAACGCCGACAACGGCAAGGCGGTGTTTCGCCGCGTCTGCATCGCCTGCCACTCGCTGGGAGCCGAGGGGCCGAACCTCGGCCCCAACATGGCCGGCGTCGGGAAGCGGCTCGACTCCTACAAACTGTTCGAGTCGATCGTCCACCCGAATGCCCAGGTCGACGAGAAGTATCTCTCCACGCTCGTGATCACCGACGACGGCCG
>JBJSZP010000120.1:0-11333 GCA_046090365.1 Planctomycetia bacterium | reverse complement strand
CTGCCCATGCCCTCGAGCGGGCTGTGGGAGCGAGCGCAGCCATGGATGGCGAAAGCGAAGCGGACACGCAGAGAGCCGAGGCCGGGAGGGCCGAGGCGAACGTCAAGCGAGAGGGCGTGGGCAGTCACGAGCCGGCGCGCGAGAGACAGGACATGACAGGCGAGCCGCCTGTCCTACGCTATCGGTCGGCGTAGACCCGCGTGATCTCTTCTTTCGTGATCGGAGCGGGGTGGTCGTCGCTCGTGAGCTGCACCTGCACGCGTTGGTCGCCGGGGCGGTGGCCGCGGACGCGGATGCGGTAGATGGCCTCCTCCGTGGGGGCGAGCCGGGCGAGCGGCTCGAACGAGACGGTGAGGTTGTCGATCCGGTGCGCGGCCGGGCCCTTCGCGTCGACAGGCTCCATTTCGCCCAGGATCGTGGCCGCGAGCCGCACGCCGCTGGCTGCCTTCGTGCCCTGGTTGCCCACGCGGATCACGTATTCGGTGAGGCCGGAGACCTCGATCGGGTCTTCGCTGTCGGTGACCTCGAAGGTGACCGCCGCGAGGCCCTCGACCTCGATCGTGTGCGCGACCTGGTCGGAGAGGCCGTCGGCCGAACGGGCGGCCGCCACGATCTTCTGCGGGCCGAGGTCGACCGGCATCACGACGAGCTCCACCGTGCCGCGCTCGGCGGCGGGGAGCTCCTCGAGATTCCAGAGCACGCGGTGGGTGCGTTCGTCGTAGTAGCCGGCGTTGTTGGCCCGCACGAACTTCACGCCGGGGGGCAGCTGGGCCGCGAGTTCGACCGACTTCGCCGGCGCGGTGCCCGTGTTGGCCATTGCGATCAGGCACACCGCCGGCCGCTGGAGGTAGCGGCGGGCAGGCATTTCCGCCTCGAGCTCGAGCGTGGGGGCAGTGATCTCCACCTTCACGATCCGTTCGACCTCGATCTGACCGTCGGCGCGGGCCACGAGGCGGATCGTGTGCACGCCGGGCCCGACGGAGCCGAGCGAGAGGTCGAGCGTGCGGGTGCCGCCGGGCTGCAGTGAGCCGACGTCGAATTCGAGCTCCTTGCCCGCCCGGTGTGTGAGCGGATCGGGGAGCAGGCCCTCGAGCACCACGCCCGTGGCCACGCCCGTGCCGGGATTCTTGATCGTGATCGGGAGCTTCACCTCGCGGCCGATGAGGACCGGCTTCGGGTCGGCTGCGTCGAGCTGCAGGTCGGGCTTCGTGGCCCGCGAGCGGAGCGAGGCGTCGGCCCGGAACGTGACGCTGGCGACGCTGCCGATGTCGCCTTCGAGCTTGGGCATCACCTCCATCGCGACGCGGGCCTGGCCGCCGGGCGGCAGCGAGCCGAGCATCCAGGCGAGGTCGCCGGGCGGGCCGCCGGCAGCCGGACCGACGGGGCTGGCCGGGGGCGTGGTCGTGACGAGCGCGGCGCCGTAGGGCACGCTGTCGCGGAGCATCACGTCGTGGGCGACGGCCGAGCCGACGTTGCGCACGAGAATCTCGTAGCGGGCTGCCTTGCCGACCTGCACCTCGCGCGGGCCCCGCTTCTCCACCGTGAGCTGGGGAGCCTGCACGCCCTCGAGCTGCACCGGGCCGGGCCGTCCCTGGCCCGTCGAGATCGCGTTTGGATCCGCGCGCATCGCCGCGGGAGGCGGCGCGGGGTCGCTGGCGGCGGGCGGCGCGATGGGGGGCGCGGCGGCGTAGGGAATGGCTGCGGTGAGCGTGGCCGGCGGACCGCGCAACGGATTGCTTCCGAGGGCGGGAGCGGCGGGGCTCGCCTGCGGGGAAACAGGGGCGGCGTTCGCGGGCGGCAGATCCGGCGGCGGAAACGCGGCGGGCGGCAGGGCGGCCGGAGGCGGCGCGGCGAGGTCGGCCGTGTCTTCCGGGAGAGCGGTGGCGGCCGGCGGCGCCGGATCGGCTTCGGGGGCTGGTTCCGCCGAGGGCGCCTGGATCTCGTTGTCGGCGACGTCGGCGGTGGGCTCCGGATCGAGATCGGTCGTCGTGGGTGGCACGGAAGCGGCGGAGGACGCGTCGGCGGGGAGCGCGGGGCCTTCTGCTTCTTCGGCCGGGGCCGGCTCGGCGGCGGCGGGCGGCGGCTCGAGGTCGGCGGGTTCGCCTGAGGAGAGCGGCTCCGTGGCCGGGCCCTGCGCCTGCGAAAACCGCGACATCCGCGGCTGCTCTCCGGAAGACGGGATCACGTCGGTGGGGCTGTCGAGCGACGTGGGCTGGATGCCGTAGCGGTCGCCCCTCGAGCCTTCCTCGGAGGGCGCCGGGGCGGGGCTCGTATCGGCCGCAGGCGCGAAGCGGCTCGGCTCCTCGGCCGGCGCGGTTTCGGCCGTGATCTCGCCGACCGTCGTCACCGGCAGATTCAACGCGTCGGGCTGCGGGCCACGGGTCTGCCCGATGCCCAGGAGCCAGACGGCTGCAAACCCGAGGCCAGCGCTCGCGACGGCACCGAGGATGATCCCGAGATTCGAGCGTTTTGGGGCGACGACGAGATCCTGACGCGACGGTCGATCGGACATGGCATGAAATCCCTGCGGAGGCGGTGACAGGCCGGGACCGCGGGGAAATATCAGACTGGGGCGGCGCCGCGAAGCCCAAGTCGGCGGGGGTTCAGGCCGACGCGAGAACCTGGCGAAGATGGAAGTGGAACTTTCCCAGCTTGCCGCCGTAGTTGCCCGCCGAGACGGCCACGATCCCCGGGCCGGCCGCGGCGCGGATGCCGGCAGCCATCGCCGCCGCGACGGTGGGCTCGTCGCAGCCGTCGATCACGATTTCGAGGCCGCAGGCGGCCCCCGCGACGAGCTCCGACGGCACGCGGCCGGCGAGCGATGGGCAGAAGGCGTCGTTCGTCGAGGCCTTGAGCCCTTCGTACCGCGATCCCACCTTGCTCCCCGACCGGACCACGCCGCCCGGAAAGGGCGTGATCGTGCCGGGCACCGCGGCGATGGCCGCCACGGCCCGGCGGGCCGCGGCGAGCGTGGTCTCGAGATCGGCACCCTGAAGGATGAAGTTGCCGCCACCGACGCCCTTGTCGATGCCGAACGATTCCTCGACGAGGAACTCGCCGTCCATCACCGGCACCCGCCAGTAGCGCCGGCCGTCGACCACCTTCGACTTCTCGAAGCCGTCGCCGAAAAACCGCAGATGGCCCCCGAGCATGCCGCGTTCCTCGGCTGCCGGCAGGCCGTCGAACACGCTGGCGGTCGGGCAGGTGAGCAGGCACTGGCCGGTGCGGTTGGCGAGGGCCTTCGCCAGCGCCTCGGCCGTGAACGAAAACGCCAGCACCGCCGCCCCGATCCGGCCGTCGGGCGTTTCGGCCGGGTCGAGCCGCCGCTCCACGCCGATCTCCGCGTCGCAGCCGATCACGCTCGTGCCATACCCGCAGGCCGCCCGCAGCGCCGCGTCGAGCCAGTGGTCGTCGTGAGCCGTGACGACCAGCCGCGCATACCGCAGCCGGAACGCCTCGGCGAACGTGTCGACGATCTGTGTGGAGCCGATGAGCATGCTGTGAAGATGTTCTGACAGGGTGAAATGTGCGGCGCGGAGGACGGACGGATTTCCGGTTCCGCCCGATCCGGAAATTTCGCATACTCTACGGTTCGTCGCTTCCGTTCACCAAGCACCCCGCAAGGATCTTTCCGATGGCTGCGTCGCCCCGCCTGCTGCCCGTCGCCCTCCTCCTCGTTGTCGTGCCGGCAGCGCTCCTCGCATCCGCGGGCCGCGCCGACGATACGGCCGGCGTGGCGATCATCCCGCAGGATGCGGCGTTCGTGTCGGCGACGCTCCGGGTCCGCGAGCAGTGGGAGCGGATCGCCAAGAGCAATGCCTTCGCGTCGCTCAAGAAACTGCCGGCCGTGCAGCGGGCGATCGACCAGATCGAGGAGCAGAAGCTGCAGCCGGGAAGCCCGCTCTCGATGCTGGCCACGTTCATGGAGCTGCCGGAGAACCAGCAGGCCCTCGAACTGCTCGAAGACATGGTGTCGACCGACACGTTCCTCTACGGCGAGCCGTCGTGCGTGCAGTTCGTGGAACTCGTGCAGAAGGTGCAGCGGGCGCAGCAGGCGGCCAACATCCTCCAGATGGCCCGCGGCGGCTCCGATCTGGACTTCGACTTCGAGGGTCTCGAGGCGATCGACACCGACGACGACGATGAGGACGAAGACGAAGACGAAGACGACAACGGGGCCGCGGCCCCGCGGCGCGTGCGGGCACGGCCCGTGCAGTTCGCCGCGACGGCCACCGACGACGAACTCGCGTCGCGGCTGGTGCTGCAGACGCTCGCCGACAACACCGACCTGATCGTGGTTCCTGACCTCGTGTGGGGCTTCAAGACGACGAAGCTCCCGGCCGCCGAGAGCCAGCTCAAGCGGATCGAGGTGCTCATCAAGCTGTTCACGCAGGCCAACCCCGACCTCGCCAAGTCGCTCCAGCGCCGCAAGGTGGGGGGCGGCGAAGTGGTGACGTTCACGATCGACGGCTCGACGCTGCCGTGGGACGACATGACCCGCGACGCCACCGAGGGCCTCGATGGCGAGGCGCTCGACAAGGTGCTCGACCGGCTGCGCTCGCTCGATCTCGTGATCAGCCTCGGCGTCGTGGGCGACCGGGTGATCTTCTCGATCGGCGATTCGGCCGACCACCTCGACAAGCTCGCCACCGCGGCCGGCAAGCCGGGCCTCGTGGCGACGAAGCCCTTCGAGCCGCTCGTGGCCGACAAGGGCCGGCGGCTCACGGCCGTGTCGTATCTCAGCGAGGCGCTGGCAAAGGCGATCGCCCCGTCGGCCGCCGACATCGAGCAGCTCGCCGAGCTCGCCGACACGATCGCCGCCGAGGCGGAGCTGCCCGAGGGAGCCGCCGAGGAGGCCCGCGCCAGCCTGGAGCGGGTGGCGGCGGGCTACAAGAAGCGGCTACCCGTGCCGGGTCCGTGGATGGCCTATTCGTTCATGTCGGAGCAGGGCTACGAGGGCTACGCCTGGGACTGGTCGAAGAACCTGCCCTACGACGGCTCGAAGCGGCTCGACCTGCTCGAGCACACCGGCGGCGCGCCGCTGGGGGCCGTGGTGTTTCGGGTGAAGAACGACCCGGCCCAGTTCGAAGACATCGTCGCCTGGGGCGACATGGCCTGGCGCTTCTTCGCGAAATATCTCCTCGCCAAGGCCGACGGCGACGCGCGGAGCAAGGTGTCGCTCGTGGAGAAGCACTTCGGCCCGCTCGTCGACAAGCTCGTCGGCACGGTGCGCACGAAACTGCTGCCGGCCCTCGCCGACGGCCAGATCGGGCTCGTGCTCGACGCCAAGAGCCGCACGAAGCGGCTCCAGGCGGAGCTGCCGCAGGCGGCCGACCCGCTTCCGCTCACCGAGCCCGCGATCGTGCTCGGGCTCGACGATCCGAAACTCTTCCGCGAGGGAATGAGCGACCTGTTCGCCCTGAGCGACGAGCTCGTCGACGCCGTGCGCGAGATCGACCCCGACGCCGTGCCGGCCGACTACCGCATCAAGGACCCGGAAAAGGCGAAGGTCGATGCCGGCACGATCTGGTCGTGGGCGATAAGCAAGAGCGGGCTCGACGAGCAGATCAAGCCGGCGCTGGCCGTCGGCGAGGACGTGGCCGTGCTGTCGCTCGTGCCGAAGCAGGCCTCGCGGCTGCTCGCCGACGCGAAGCTCGAGACGGGCTCACAGCTCTCGAAGTTCGAGGAGCCGCTCGCCGCCGCCGCCACGCTCGACGTGGCCGGCCTCGTCGACGCGATCCAGCCCTGGATCGTGTACCTCACCCGCTACGGCTGCGTGCAGCAGCGGGACGGCAGCGTCGGCAAAGACACGGTGCTCACGAAGGACGTGGAAAACGAGCAGGCCACCGACGCCCTGGCCCAGGTATCCGTCGTGTGCGAGGCGCTCAAGTCGCTGCGTGTCGCGGTCGCCGAGGCCGCCGTCAAGGGCGACGCCACCGTCACCCACTGGCGCAACGTGATCCGCGACCTCCCCGCCAAGTAGGACAGGCTTCAGCCTGTCACTGGCGGCTTCACGGCAAGTCTCGACATCCTGTCGACCTTGCCTTGGTGGACTCGCGCCGGCTCGGGATTGCCCCCACCATCTCGCCGGACGCTCACTGCGCCCCTCCGTGGGCTCCGTTCGCTCGGAGTCACAGGCGCTGCGCCATCCATGGCTCCGCTGGTGACTCACGCCGGCTCAATGGTAGGGGCAACCCCGAGCCTCCCCCTTTGTCAGTTGAGGAGGCTTCGGGCTCCCCGTGTCCCGGAGCAGGCGTATGCAGGCAAGCGCAGCCATGGATGGCGCAGCGCAGCCGGAGTCGAGTGAGCGGAGGGCTGGAGGCCCGCAGCGAACGTCCGGCGACGGGATATGGGGAGCCCGAAGCCGGCGCGCATTCAGAAGAATCAGGCTGAAGCCTGGCCTACGACCGGCGCACGAGGCCGCGGATGAGGAGGTCGCCGCCGGGATGCGACTCGGCTTCGATGGTGATCGAGCGGACGAGGTCGGCTGCGGCAGAAGCGGGGCCAGGGTCCGCCGTGGACGTGCCGTCGCCGAGGAGTTTGGGGGCGATGAACGCCCACACTTCGTCGATGGCGCCGAGCGCGTGAAACGAGCTGAGCACCTCCGGGCCGCCCTCGACGAGCAGGTTCGTGAGCCGCCGCCGGCCGAGTTCGGCGAGCAGGGCGGCGAGACGGGCGTCGCGATCCGACGCGTCCGACCGCCAGACTTCGCAGCCGGCCTCCGCGAGCGCCGCGGTCCGGTCGGCCGGTGCCTGTGGCCCGACGGCCACGAGGAGCGGCGTTTCCCGCGCCGTGCGCACGAGCCGGCTCGTGAGCGGCAGCCGTGCGGCGCTGTCGAGCACCACGCGGAGCGGGGTGCGGGGGCCCGGCGGACGGACTGTGAGGAGCGGGTCGTCGGCGAGGGCGGTGCCGATGCCCACGAGGATGGCGTCGCAGCGGCCACGCAGGTCGTGGACGAGCGCCCGCGATTCTTCAGACGAGATCCAGCGGTCGCCGCCGGCGGGGGGCGTCATCCGGCCGTCGAGGCTCATGGCCCATTTGGCGATCACCCAGGGCGTGTGCCGGGTGACGAGCTTCGTGAATGGGGCGATGAGCCGCTTCGCCTCGGGCTCGCAGAGGCCGACGTCGACGGTGATGCCGGCGGCGCGGAGGGCCGCGAGGCCGCGGCCGGACACGTCGGGAAACGGGTCGCCCGCCGCCACGACGACGCGGGCCACGCCGGCGGCGAGGATCGCGTCGGTGCAGGGGGGCGTCTTGCCGTGGTGACAGCAGGGCTCGAGCGTGACGAACAGCGTCGCGCCGCGGGCGGCCGTGCCGGCGGCCGCGAGGGCGGCGACCTCGGCGTGCGGCCCGCCGAAGCGATCGTGAAAGCCGGTGCCGACCGTGCGGCCGTCGGCGGCGACCACCACCGCGCCCACCATTGGGTTTGGCTCGACGAGCCCCGCGCCGCGCCGGGCCAGATCGAGCGCCTGCCGCATCGCGGCCTCTTCGAGCGCGGTCCAGGCCATGACGAGCGTCCGGTCAGCCCGGCGTCCAGATGGTCTTCTTCTCGGGCGGTTGGCCCGGAGCCTGTGGCTGCGGGCTGCCCGGCGTCCAGATGCCCGACGGAGTGGGCGCCGCCGCGGCCGCACCGCCGATGCCGCCGGGCGGGGCCATGCCTGCAGGGGCCGCGCCGGCCGCCTGGGCCGCCATCATCCCCGGCAGATCGACTCCTGCCTCCATCAGCACCTGCGCGAGCGCCTCGAGCACCTTCTGGTCGCGGGCATGATCCCGTTGCAGGCCGGCGAGCAGCCGCATGATCTCGGCCTGGTCGCCCCGCTGGAGTCGGACACGCAGCTCCGCCACGTCGAGCATCCCGTCGCTCACCTTGAGCGTCTTGGCGAGTTCGCGGAGGTGGCCGATCACGGCGAGCTTTTCCACGGTCGTGGCGGCCCGATCCTCGAGGAGACTGTAGGCCTCCCAGCGGTCTTCGGGCGTCGCGTCGGGCCTTGCAACGAGCGCCGCGGCCGCCAGCTCCGCCGCGGGCTCGAAACCGGCCTCGACCGCGGTCACGAACACGCCGCGCAGCTGGTCGAGATCGACCGTGGCAAAGTCGAGCCGGTGCCAGCGGAGCGGGGGCACGTCGTCGAGCGGCTTGGCGGCCGCGATCGGGCCGGGGGTTGGCATGCCGAGGGTCGCTCGGATCGAGGTCCAGGCGGCTCGTTCATCCTGGCTGCGTAGCGTCGCCTCCGCTTCGCAGACGAGGGCCTCCACCCGCCGAGCGCTCGCCGGCTGGGCCACGGCCTGGCGGGGTGTCTTGCCGAGGAGTTCGGGAAGCCCGGTGTCGGGCCACGAGGCCGCGAACCGGCGCCAGAGCGCCGCCTGCTGGCCGGCGACCATCGTGTCGATGAAGGCCGGTTCGCCCGCGCGCGATGTCGCGGGAGGCGTGGCGGGCAGCGGGAGGCGAAACTGGGCGCCGCGGAGCCAGTCGGTGGGCGTGGCGCCCGGAAGCGCGGCGGCGAGCGGCTCGCCGAAGGCCGTGCCGAGCACCGGCTCCACGATTTTGCGCGCCGCGGCGACATCGGGCTGGAAACCCTGCAGCGTCGCCAGCGGCTCCTGGTCGGTCTGTCGGCCGAAGATGAGGAGCGTGGCCAGGAGCCGGGCGGGAGCCTGCTCCGTGGGCACGGCTTCAAACACGCGCCACGCCGACCGCGGCGGCACGGCCCCGCGGCTCGTCCACTGCGAGCGGTCGTAAGGGGCCGGCTCGAAGTGGCCGTCGTGCCGGAACTTGTCTTCGAGCAGGTCGAGCGCAGACGCCCCTTCCGGACCGGCCGCGAGCGTGGCCGAGCGGCGCTCGTATGAGACGATCGGCGAGCGGTCTTCGTCGGCCTCGGTCTCGAGCGCGATCGCGCGGCCCGTCGCCTCGACCGCGTCGTCGGCCGGCAGGCCGGGGAGCGCAGCCACGGCCAGCCAGGCTTCCGCAGCCTCGAACGGCCGGGCGAGCATCTCGCACAACACGGCGATGTTGGTGAGCAGGGCGCGGCTGCCACCGGCGGCGCTCTTGAGCCCGTTGAACGCCGCGAGCGCCGCGCCGAGCCGCCAGGCCCGGGCATGCTCGAGCGCGGCTTCGAAGTCGGCCCGCCGGGGAAAATCGGCCGGCGGCTCCTCGAGCGGAACCTTTGTGCGGAGCGCCGCCGGAACGCCCGACGAACCGACGACAGCCGCGAGCAGCCGCTGCTCTTCCGCGGAACCGAGCGACCGGTCGATCATCCACTCGACGACGCCCTGGGCAAACCCGGTGTGCCCGGCCTGGGCCGCCGCCTGCACGAGCGTGGCCGCGACCCGCACGAGGTCGGGCGGAATCTCGGCGCCGGCCGCCTGGCGTGCCTTGTCGAAGGCGGCCGCGGCCTCGAGGATTCGCCCATTGATCGCTTCGATGACGGCGGTGTGCCCGAGGGCCAGCGGGTTGTCGGGAAAGGCCGCGAGGAAGGCCTGGCTCGTGGCCGCCGCCTCGGCGAACTTCCGCGTGGCGAGCTGGAGCTTCACCTGCGTGGCCATGAGGCAGGCCCGCCCCGGATGCTTCGCCGCCAGGCGATCCGTCTGCTCGAGCGCCGCCACCACCTGGTCGCCCTCGATGAGCCGGTCGAGTTGCTCAAGGTCGCCCGTGAGATCGGCGCAGCAGAACTTGATCTTCTTGCCGGTGCCGCCGGGGCACGGGGCGTAGGGGTCGATCGCCATGGATGGAGCCACTCCTGTCCGCCGGGGAAAAATTCGGAAAGCGCGGGTTTTCGCCGAATGTACCAGCGCCGGATGACGCTGTCGGGGGGCGCGGCAATAATGCCGCCGGCGGGCCCCGAATCCAACCACCATGCGCCAACCTCGGATCCTCGTCGTCGACGCCCGCGGCGTCGCCGGCCTGCCCTACGCGAGCCTCGTGGCCCGCCTCCAGCCGCTCGAACTGCGCGTCGAGCGCACCGCCGCCGCGGCCGCGGCCGCGCTCGCACGCGATGCCTGGGACCTCGGGGTCGTGGCGTCGCGCGACGGCGCCGGCGCCGCCGAACTCGTGGCGGCGGTGCGGGCCGCCGACCCCGACCTGCCGTTCGTGGTCGTCGATGCGCATCCGTCGGTCGTGGCGGCGCGGCGTTGCCTGCAGGCCGGCGCCGGCGACTATGTGGAGCTCGACCGGGCCGAGGCCGAGCTCGAGGACGCGCTCGCGCGGCTGCTCGCCGCGGCCCGCCGGCGCGGGGCCGAGGAGGTGCTGCGGCGGGCGGTGGAGCGGCCCTACACGTTCGAGGGGCTGCTCGGCGAGAGCGCGGCGATGCGGCAGGTGTATTCGATCATCGACCGCGTGGCGGCGAGCTCCGTCGACGTGCTCGTGACGGGCGAGACGGGCACCGGCAAGGAGCTCGTGGCCCGCGCGCTCCACCAGCGGAGCCGCCGCGCCGCGGCGCCGTTCGTGCCGGTCGACTGCGGCGCGATCCCCGACACGCTCATGGAGAGCGAGTTTTTCGGCCACGAGCGCGGCGCGTTCACGGGGGCCGATGCCCGCCGCATGGGGCTCGTCGAGTTTGCCGACGGCGGGACGCTGTTTCTCGACGAAGTGGGGGAGCTGCCGCTCGCACTCCAGGCCAAGCTGCTCCGGGTGCTCCAGGAGCGACGGGTGCGCCGCGTCGGCGCCCGCCAGGAGAACCCGGTCGATGTGCGGGTCGTCGCCGCCACCTCGCGCGCGATCGACCAGATGGTGGAGCAGGGGGAGTTTCGCCGCGATCTCTTTTACCGCATCAACGTCGTCCGCATCGACCTGCCTCCGCTGCGGCAGCGGGGCGACGACATCGGCCTGCTCGCCGAGCACTTCGCCAATCGCGCCGCCCAGGAGGCGGGGCGCAGCGTGCGGGGCCTCTCCACCGACGTCTACCAGGTGCTCAGGGGCTACCCCTGGCCGGGCAACGTGCGGGAGCTCCACAACGTGGTCCGCCGGGCGATCGCGATGACGCGGTCGCCGATGGCCGGGATCGACGATCTGCCCGACGAGATCGTGGCCGCGGCGGGCCGCGCGGTTGGCGACGAGTCGGCGACGCCGGGCTTCTTCGCCCAGCGTGCCGAACACGTCGCCCGCTTCGAGCGCCAGACCATCACCGATCTGCTCAGCCGGCATGCCGGCGACGTCACGGCGGCGGCCCGCGAGGCCCGCCTGCCCCGGGGCACGCTCTACCGGCTCATGAAGTCCCACGGCCTCGACGCCCAGCCGTTCCGTCGCTGACGCGACGGGATCGACTCAGATGGCGGCGGCTGCCGTCTCGCCGGTACGGATCCGCACCACCTCGGAGAGGTCGCTGACGAAGATCTTGCCGTCG
>JBJSZP010000119.1:0-3986 GCA_046090365.1 Planctomycetia bacterium | reverse complement strand
GGCAGCCCCGAGCCTCCTCTGTCCTGATTGAGTTGAGGAGGCTTCGGGCTCCCCGTGTCCTGGAGCAGGCGTATGCAGGCAAGCGCAGCCATGGATGGCGCAGCGCAGCCGGAGTCGAGTGAACGGAGGCCTGGAGGGCCGCAGTGAACGTCCGGCGACGGGATTCGGGGAGTCCGAAGCCGGCGCGTGCGAGTTACGGGAAAGCAAGTGACAGGCTAAAGCCTGTCCTACTCTTTCAGATCGAAGAGCCGCTTGAGGGCGTCGAGGAGGCCGTGGGGCGGGCCGGATCGGCTCTCGTTGCGGAGCGACGTGAGCGGCGAGTGGAGCAGCTTGGCGGCGTAGCGATCGAAGGCCTGGCGGATCTCGGCGCGGGCGGCGTCGTCGAGGTGCGGGAGCCGGCGGAAGAGCCGGTCGAGCTCGGCGTCGCCCGTTTCCGACCAGCCGGCCCGGAGCCGCTCGATCACCGGGGCGGTCGAGCGGTGATGGAGATCGCCCATGAACCGGCTGGCCTCCTCGTCGACGATCGCGAGGGCGGCAGGGAGTTCGCGCTGCCGACTGCGGCGGTTGGCCTCGCAGGCGGCGCCGAGATCGTCGATCGAATACAGCCACACGCCGGGCCGCGCGCCGATGGCGGGATCGAAGTCGCGCGGCACGGCAAGGTCGAGCACCACAAGCGGGCGGCCGTCGCGGCCCGTTTCTGCGCGGGCGAAGAGATCGGCTGTCACGACCGGCTCGCTCGCGCCGGTGGTGCTCACCACGAGGTCGGCGGCGGCGAGTTCGGCGACCAGGTCGGCGAATCGGCCCGGCCGTCCGCCCAGGCCGGCTGCGAGCCGGTCGGCACGCTCGGGGGTGCGGTTCACCACGACGATGTCGCGGGCGCCGGCCTCGCGCAGGTAACGGAGCGTCTCGTGGGCCATCTTGCCGGCGCCGACGACGAGCACCCGCTTGTCGTCGAACCGTTCGAACACGCCGCGGGCGAAGTCGGCGACGGCCACGCTCGGGATCGAGAGCCGCTCGCGGCCGAGGGCCGTCTCACTCGCCACCCGCTTCGCGGTGCGCAGGGCCGCCTGGAACATGCCGCCGGTGAGCGGGCCCGTGGTCTCCTGGCGCTGTGCGAGCGCCCAGGCCTGCTTGACCTGGGCCACGATCTGCGGTTCGCCGAGCACCATGCTGTCGAGCCCCGAGGCCACGCTGAACAGGTGCCGTACCACCGCCTCGTCGCTCTCGCGGGCGAGCACCGGGGCGAGCACAGCGGCGTCGATGCCGCGGCATTCCGCGAGGAACGACACGAGCTGCTCGGCCGGCGGCGGCACGGTGGCCTCCTCGCCCGCCGCATACAGCTCCACGCGGTTGCAGGTCGAGAGGAGCACGACCTCGCGGCCCGGAAACCGGTCGCGGAAGCGTTGCAGGGCCTCCGCCGCCTGCTCGGCGGAGAAGGCGAGCCGTTCTCGGAGCGCCAGCGGCACGGTGCGATGGGTGCCACCCACGAAGGCGAGCGTCATGGCACGGCCTCGCTCGCGGTGGCGGCGTGCACGGGGGGCACGCCGTGGCGGGTCGGGCCGAGGACGCCCCACAGGATCGAGGCGGTGAGCACGGCGAAGCTCACGAGCGAGAGCCACGCGCCGACCCGCGCGGCGTCTGGCCGGCGGGCGAAGGCCCGCGCCGCGAAGGCCGCCGCCACGAGCCAGGCCACGAGCATCGCCATCCGGAGCACGACGGGATCCGTCCACGGCACGGTTTCGAGGAGTCCGCGGCGGTGGTTGACGGCATTGAGCACGAGCCCGGAGATGAAGCCGGCGGAGGCGGTCCACGCCGCGACCTGGGCGGCGCGGCCGGTGGTGGCCGCGAGGAGTTCGAGGCTCGGCAGACGGAGCCCCTGGGCGGGGGTGCGCTTTCGAGCCAGCCGCGTCGCCTGGATGAGCCACATCAGGCCCGCCACCGCGCCGCCCGCCACGGCGACGCTCGCCGCGAGGTTGAACGACCCGTGGATCGCCCCCCAGATCTGCGTCGCCGGGCTCTGCGGAAACGGCGCACGGCTGGAAAGCTGTGCGGCGCCGACGAGGCCGAGCACGACCGGCAGCACGAACAGCCCGACCTGGGTGCGCGGATTGGCGAGCAAGAGCCAGAGGTAGCCGCCGGCGAGCAGCCAGGCGGCGAGGAGATACCAGTCGAACGCGCTCGAGAGCGGCACCGCCGGCTCGGTCGCGGCCCGCCACGCCAGGAACAGCGTGTGCGCGAAGAAGCCCGCCGCGGCGAAGCCCACGAGCAGGGCACCACGCACCCCGGAGCGAAACAGCGGCCGCGACGCCTCGCAGCCGAGCGCCACGAGGTAACTGGCCGCGAAGCAGACGACGGAGATGCCTGAGATGAAGGCGGTCATTGGGAGGGGTCGTGGGCGACAATCACCGCGTCGAGGCACTTCATTATTGTAGTTCGACTGGCCGGGATGGGGCGGGGCCGCAGGTATACTCTGGCCAATGTCCGACGTCCGTGCCAGCCTCGTGACCTCCGCCGCCGCCACCCCTGCGGAACGGCGCCGGCAGTCGCTCATGATGCGGGCCTGCCGGATGGAGCCGGTCGAACGCACGCCGATCTGGCTCATGCGGCAGGCGGGCCGCTACCTGCCCGAGTATCGGGCGGTCCGCGCGAAGACGGGCTTTCTCGAGCTCTGCAAGAACCCACGGCTCTCGGCGGAGGTGATGATCGCCACGGTCGAGCGGCTCGGCGTCGATGCCGCGATCATCTTCAGCGACCTGCTCCCGATCCTCGAGCCGATGGGCATGGACCTCGAGTTCGCTGCCGGCGAGGGGCCCGTGATCCACAATCCGATCCGCACGGCCGCCGAGGTGGGCCGCCTCCGCGAGCTCGACGACCTCGATCCGCTCGGCTTCGTGATGGACGTGGTGCGGGCGACCCGCGCCGGCCTCGACGACTCGATCCCCGTGATCGGCTTCGCCGGCGCCCCCTTCACGCTCGCGAGCTACTGCGTGGAAGGCGGCGGCAGCAAGGCCTGGCTGCACACGAAGTCGCTCATGTATCGCGACGAAACGGCCTGGCACGACCTGATGGGCAGGCTCGCCCGCGCGGTGAGCCGCTACCTCGTGGCCCAGTTCGCAGCGGGCGCGCAGATCGTGCAGCTCTTCGACAGTTGGGTGGGCTGCCTCGGCCCCGACGATTACCGGCGCTACGTCCTCCCGCACAGCCGCACGGCGCTCGCCGACGCGGCGCGGCTCGGGCCCGTGATCCACTTCGCCACCGGCAATCCCGCGCTCCTGCCCTTGTTGCGTGAGGCGGGCGGCACGGTGATCGGCGTCGACTGGCGGATCGCGCTCGACGACGCCTGGCGTGCGGTCGGCCCCGACCGCGCGATCCAGGGCAACCTCGACCCCGCGGTGCTCCTTGCCGACCGCGACACGGTGCGGCGCCGGGCCCGCGAGATCCTCGCCCAGGCCGCCGGCCGCCCCGGCCACATCTTCAACCTCGGCCACGGCGTGCTCCCGCAGACGCCGGTCGAAAACGTCCTCGAACTGATCGCCGCAGTGAAGGGCGCGTGACCGACCAGCCGGGTCGTTCATGCGCGCCGGCTTCGGGCTCCCCGTTGTGGGACAGGCTTCAGCTGTCACTGCTCAACTCGCCCAAACCAGCTCGGGATTGCCCCCACCAGCTCGCCGGACGCTCACTGCGCCACGACCAATCCGCCTTCGGCGGATCGGTGCCCGGGGCTCCGTTCGCTCGGAGTCACAGGCGCTGCGCCATCCATGGCTCCGCTGGTGACTCACGCCGGCTCAATGGTAGGGGCAACCCCTCGCCTCGCCCCTTTTGCAGTCAAGCCAGTTGAGGAGGCTCGGGGCTGCCCATGCCCTCGAGCGGGCTATGGGAGCGAGCGCAGCCATGGATGGCGAAAGCGAAGCGGACATGCAGAGAGCCGAAGCCTGGAGGGCTGAGGCGAACGTCCGGCGAGAGGGCGTGGGCAGTCACGAGCCGGC
>JBJSZP010000118.1:0-3541 GCA_046090365.1 Planctomycetia bacterium | reverse complement strand
CTCCCATCGCCAGCAGCCGCTCGCCGCGCACGTCGGCCGGGCGGCCGAGAATGAAGCGTGGCACCACGTGGTAGCCGCGCCGGGTCGAGAGCACCGTGCGGGCGGCATGGCGCGACACCTCGACGGCGATGTCGCAGCCCGAGTTGCCACCACCGATCACGAGCACGTGCTTCCCCGCGAGCGTGACCGGCTGCGTGGGCGACTTGTAGTCGGCGGCGTGAAGCAGGGAGCCCGTGAACGTACCGGCAAGGTCGGGCCAGCGCGGCTCGCGGTTGTGCCCCGAAGCGATCACGATGCCCGCGTAGCGGGTCGCCTTTCCATTCGCCGTTGTCACGACCCAGCCGGAGCCGCCACCCTCCGCCCGCTCGACCCGCTCGACGGCGGTGCGAAAGCGGATGTGCGGGAAGAGGTCGAAGCGGTGTGCGTAGTCCTCGAGGTAGGTGAGGCACTGGCCATGATCGGGATAGGGGGGCCACGACCGCGGCATCGGATGATCGACAAACTCGGTGAGCCGCCGCGAACTGATGAGCCGCGTCGAGGCGAACACCCGCGACGACGGCGAGCCGAACCGCCAGTTGCCCCCGATCCCCTCCTCGCGCTCGAGGCACTCGGCCGCGAGGCCGCAGCCGCGCAGGTTCTTGAGCGCCGCGAGCCCGGAGGGGCCGGCGCCGATCACGCACCAGGCGGCGGAGTCACGAGCGGGCATGCGTGGCGAGGGCCGCAGCGAGGCGGCGTAGGTCGGGTTCGTCGTGGAGCCAGGAGAGGCTTGCCCGCACGAGGCTCCTGCCGTGCGGCACGCTCGGCGGCCGGATCGCGGGCACGAAGAAACCCTCGTCGGCGAGCCGCTCCGCCAGGGCTACCGCGGCGGCCGGCTGGCCGGCGACGACCGGCACGATCTGCGACTCGGTGTCGCCGATGTCGAGCCCGGCATGCCGCAGCCTGGCGGCAAAATCACTTGCCCGCACGAGCAGGTCGACCCGCCGCTCGGGCTCCTGCTCCACGAGGCCGATGGCCCGGGTGGCGGCGGCAGCGACGCCCGGCGGATGGGCCGTGGAAAAAATCCAGGCCCGCGCCGTGTGCCGCAGCCAATGGACGAGCCGGGCGTTTCCCGCCACGAACCCCCCGGCGGCCCCGATCGCCTTCGAGAGCGTGCCCACGCGCACGTGAACGCCGTCGGCCGTGCCCGTCTCCTCCACCAGTCCGCTCCCGCGCCGGCCGAACACGCCCGTGGCATGGGCCTCGTCGACGAGCAGCATGGCCCGATGGGTCCGCGCCGCCTCGCACAGGCCGGCGAGCGGGGCGATCGTGCCGTCCATCGAGAACAGCGTGTCGCTCACGATGAGCCGTCGGCGGGCATCACGGGCCGAGTCGAGCAGGGCGGCGAGGGCGGCGAGATCGCGATGCGGATAGACGCCGACGCGAGCCCTTGCCAGCCGGCAGCCGTCGATGATGCTCGCGTGGTTCAGGCTGTCGCTGGCGATGAAGTCGTCCGGGCCGACGAGGGCGGCGATCGTGGCGGTGTTGGCGGCAAAGCCGCTGGGGAAGACGAGGGCCGCCTCGACGTCGAGCAGCCGGGCGATCGCCCGCTCGAGCGCCTCGTGGGCCTGGGAGTGGCCGCTCACGAGGGGGCTCGCCCCGGCGCCGAAGCCCTCGGCACACGATCCCTTCGACGCCGCCCGCGTGAGCCGCACGTCGCCGGCATACCCCAGATAGTTGTTGGATCCGAAGTTCAGGAGCGTGCGGCCGTCGAGGCACACCTCGGCCCCCTGCCGCCCCTCGCGCACGCGGGCCGGCCGCTCGAGGCCAGCCGTGCGAATCGCGAGCATCTCCTCCTCGATCCAGGCGAGGGCCTCCGGCAGCGGGCTTGGGGCCTCTCCTGCGGCGGAGCGGGGCTCGGCGTTCGAATCGATCCGGCAGGGCATGCCCGCCATTATGCCCGCTTGGCAGCCCGGGTTTCGATCGTGCGAAACTCGGCCGGCGTGACGGGCGTGACGGAGAGGCGGCTGCCGCGGCGCAACAGTTCCATCCCCGCCAGGGCCTTCATACCACGGAGCTCGTCGAGCGGGATCTCGCGGGCAAAGATCCGGACGAGCTTCACATCGACCATCGACCACACGGGATTCGCAGGCGACGCCTTGGGATCGTGATAGTCGCTTCGCGGATCCCAGGCCGTCGGGTCGGGATAGGCCTCGCGGACGATCTCGACGATGCCGGCGACGCCGGGGGGCTCGGCATTCGAGTGATAGAACAGCGCCCGGTCGCCCTTCTTCATCGCCCGGAGAAAGTTGCGGGCCTGGTAGTTGCGCACGCCCTCCCAATGGGTCGTCTTCCGGGGAGCCTTGGCGAGATCGTGGATCGAAAACACCTCCGGCTCGCTCTTCATCAGCCAATACTGCATACGCGTAGGATAGGCTTCAGCCTGTCTAGTTGTCTTCACGGCAAGTCTCGACATCCTGTCGAACTTGCCTTGGCCGACATCCGTCGGCTCGTACTGACCCGGCCCTCCGGGCCTGGAATCAACTCTTTCGCGCCGGCTTCGGGCTCCCCGAATCCCGTCGCCGGACGTTCGCTGCGGCCCTCCAGGCCTCCGCTCACTCGACTCCGGCTGCGCTGCGCCATCCATGGCTGCGCTTGCCTGCATACGCCTGCTCCGGGACACGGGGAGCCCGAAGCCTCCTCAACTGGAAAGGAGGGAGGCTCGGGAACTGCCCCCGGCGACGCTCGCCGCAGGCGAGTCGCCACGCCGCAGCACCGCTGCGGCTGCGGTCGCCCGGAGGTGCGACCGCCGGCAGGCGAGGGAAACCTTGGCTTTCCCTCCGCCTGCCCAAGCAAAAACGAGCAGGATGCTCGTGTTTTGCGTGTATCAAAGCAAAGGTGGGGCGGACGCCCGTCGTCCGCCCCACCCAGTGCTCACGCGTTACCCCTCGGCCGCACAGGGCGGCTTCGGGAGGAGGTTAGCAGCCCTTCCGGCAGCCGCGGAGGCAGCCGCCGTTGCGGCCACGACCACCGTTGCCGCCGGCAGCGCCAGCGTCACCGGCCGGAACCTGCTCCTCGACGCACTTCTTGACCTTCACGCACACCTGCTTCGTGACCTTCTGGGGCACGCGCACGACGTACTTCTCGGTCTTCGTCTCCTAGACACAGTCGCTCGCACACACCGTGTAGGTGGCGGTCTTCTGGACCGGCACCATCACCGTGTAGTGGCACTCGCGGGTCCGCGTCTCGGGCACGCACTTGTTCACCGTCACCTCGCGGGTGCGGGTCTCGGTGCGGCACTTGTTGACGCACACCGTGCGGGTCCGGGTCTCGGGCACCATCTTCGTGACGCAGTAGGTCCGCGTGCGCTCTTCGCAGCGGTTGAGCTTCACGCAGTAGGTGCGGGTCCGCTCCTCGCAACGGCTCTTGCGCACGCACACCGTGCGGGTCCGCTCCTCGGTGCGGCACTTCTTCACGCAGTACGTGAAGGGCACCTGCTCGCACTCGGTCTTCCACATCGTGACCTCGATCTCCTTGGTCTCGCACGTGGGGACCCACTTGCGGC
>JBJSZP010000117.1:0-6707 GCA_046090365.1 Planctomycetia bacterium | reverse complement strand
TGCGCTGCGCCATCCATGGCTGCGCTTGCCTACATACGCCTGCTCCGGGACACGGGGAGCCCGAAGCCTCCTCAACTGGAAATGGGGAGGATCGGGGTTGTCCCCTACCGTTGAGACGGCGTATTTGACCAGCGCAGCCATGGATGGCGCAGCGCAGGCAAATCCGAGTGAGCCGTAGCCTGGAGGGCGAAGGCGAACGTCCGGCGAGACGGTAGGGGCGACCCCGAGCCGGTGCGTCTCGGCAGACCAGGGCATGACAGGCTGAAGCCTGTCCCACGTGATGGTCCGAGCAACCCCGAGCCGGCGTGTGCGAGTTGAGCCCCGATTCACTGCAACGCCTCCCCGCAGGTTGCCCAGCTTCGCGCCCGTAGGGTTTTCTCAACCGGTGCGACCGGTGCGGCCGATACAGCCTGTGAACCTCAGGGAACCAGAACCCATGAAACGCGCTTCCGGGCTCATCCTGGCCGTCGCCGTGATCGGCATGTCGAGCGGCTGCTCGATCATCGACAGGCTGTTTCTGTTGAACACCGATGGGCCCCATGGCCACCATGCGCGGCACGGCGGCCCCTGCCGCGATGGCGCGTGCGAGAACGGCCAGTGTGCCGTCGGCGGCCCGTGCGAGGCGTGCGGCCCCGGCGGCTGCCAGCCCGGCTGCCGCGACTGTGCCTCGGGCACCTGCAAGACCCATGTCGGCCGCTACGGCGGGCTCGCCAAGCATCATCTCACGCCGGCCGAGCGGGCGGCGCTCGCGGCGAGCGACTACGGGGCCACGCAGCCGGCCGGTCCGCCGACGGGCGCCGTGGCGTATCCCTACTACACGACCCGCGGCCCGCGCGACTTCCTCGCCAAGAAGCCGCCCTCGATCGGGCCCTGAGCCCGCCGCGGTCCTGCCCGCCTCCTTTGCCGTGACGATCCACCGCCGATAGGCTTGCCGCCTGTCGGCGGTGACGTTTTTTCGACGAGGAGGCACGCGGATGCAGGCAGACCGTAGCGCGGGCGTGGCGGCGGATGGCCGGCTGACGACGACCGGCTGGCTCGTGTGTGCGATCGCGGCCATCGGATTCGCGTTCGACATCTACGAGCTCCTCATGCTGCCGCTCGTGATCAAGCCCGCGCTCGCAGCGCTCGGCGGCGCCGCGGCCGACGGCACGCCACTGCTCGTGCCCGGCTCGCCGGCCTACACGCAGTGGGCCCGGGCGCTGTTCTTCGTGCCCGCGCTGGCCGGCGGCGTGTTCGGGCTCCTCGGCGGCTACCTCACCGACCTGCTCGGCCGGCGCCGGGTGCTCACGTTCAGCATCCTGCTCTACGCCTTCTCCGCGCTCGCGGCGGGTTTCGCCACGTCGCTCCCCCAGTTGCTCTTCTTCCGCTGCCTCGTGTTCATCGGCGTGTGCGTCGAGTTCGTGGCGGCGGTGGCCTGGCTTGCCGAATTGTTTCCCGACCGCGAGCAGCGCGAGCGGGCCCTCGGCTGGACGCAGGCCTTTTCGTCGCTCGGCGGACTGCTCGTGGGCGCCGCCAACGTGCTCGCGGCCCGGTTCGCCGCCGACCTGCCGGCGATCCAGGGCAGCCACGACGCCTGGCGCTACACGCTCATCTCCGGCGTGATCCCGGCCCTGCCCCTGATCCTCATCCGGCCGTTCCTCCCCGAGAGCCCGGTGTGGGCCGCGAAGAAGACGGCCGGCACGCTCAAGCGGCCGAGCCTCCGCGAACTCTTCAGCCCCGCGCTCGTGCGCACCACGGTGCTCACGACGCTCGTGTTCGCCGCGAGCTACGGGATCGCGTTCGGGGCGATCCAGCAGCTGCCGCAGATCCTCGGCGGCCCCAAGGGGCATGCGGCGATCCTCGCCGCGGCGCAATCCGCCCAGGCCGAGGCGGTCGCCGCCGCGGAGAAGGCCGGCAAGCCGGCGCCGCCGCCGGGCCGGCTCAAGAGCATCGCAGGCAACGCCACCGACGAGGCCGTGGCCACGGTCACGATCTTCCAGGAGATCGGCGGCCTCGTGGGGCGGGTGCTGCTCGCGTTCGCGGCGCTCCGGATCGCGAGCCGGCGGGCCCTGCTCCGCGTCTTCCAGTGGCCGGCGCTGCTGGTGGTGCCCGCGCTCTTCTGGTGGATCTCGACGCAGCTCGGCGACGCCGGCTCGCTGCCGTGGATCAAGGCGGGCATCTTCCTGGCCGGCCTGTTCACCGTGGCCCAGTTCTCGTTTTGGGGCAACTACATCCCGCTCGTGTTCCCCACGCACCTCCGCGGCACGGGCGAGAGCTTCGCGGCGAACATCGGCGGCCGCGTCCTCGGCACGGCGGCCGCGTGGCTCACGCTCACGTTCTCCGCGGCCACGCCGCCCGATCCGGTGCGGATCGCGACGGTCGGGGCGGCGGTCGCCGGCCTCTACGCCATCGTGGGCGCGATCCTCACGCAGTGGCTCCCCGAGCCCGAGGAGACGGTCGCCCACTGATGCCGCCCGCCATGCGATCGACGACACCACCGCGCGGCCGGCGCGGGCCACTCGAAAGCCTTCGATTGCGAGGCGGCATCCTCCCGGGCTATCGTGAGGCGGTGCCGGGGGAGCGGTGGCTGCGTTGTGGGAGGCGGTCGATGAGATGGTGCTGGTACGTCGTCGCGGTGGCCGCTTGGCTGACGCTCGCGGAGAGCGGACGGCTCCCGGCTCAGGATCTCGCACCGTCGTCCGCCGCCCCTGTCGGCGCGGCGGGAGAGCAGCTCCCCGGTAGTGCAGAGCTCGAGGATCTCGACTGGATGGTCGGCGACTGGGTGCTCGAGCCGGAGGACGACGCGGAGACGAAGCAGCTGGGCACCATGAAGATGAACGTGCGGTGGGATGACGGCCGCACATTTCTCATCCGCGACGCGACGCTCACGCCCCCGGCCGACTCCGGCGAGCCGGTGGTCGCCCTCCATCAGCGGATCGGCTGGGATCCCCTGGTCGACCGCATCCGCTCGTGGAGCTTTTCCACCGACGGCAGCCGGGGCGAAGCCACCTGGTTTCGGGAGGGCGGCTCGTGGATCGTGCGGGGCATGGCCGTGCTGCCCGACGGCGCCGAGACGAGTTCCGTGAACATCTACACCTTCGATGGCAAGGATCGCTGCGCGTGGCGCGTCGTGCGGCCAGCCCTCGCGGCCGACGGCGCCCTGCCCGCGCGGGCCACCTGGGTGCGCACGCCGAGGAGCCCCGCCCCATGATCAGCCCCAAGATGCGTGCATCCAAACTCACCCCTGAATTGCTCCGTGCGGCGGTTCATGCCGCAGCCGTGACGGTCGCCCTGGCGACGTGCACCGTGGAGGGGCCGCGGGCGGGAGCCGCCGACGCCGCGGCCGCGCGGCTCCGGGCCGCTCCGCCCCAGGCGCCGGCCCGTCAGGGCGGAGGCGCGCCGCCGTTTTCCGACGTGCCCCAGCGGCGCATGTCAATCGGCGTCGGGCCGATGGGCGCCTTCATCTCGATGTGACCGGCCGGCGACGTCGAGGCAGACGAGCGTCGCGTCGTCGCGCAGGAAGAGCCGGCCGGTGGCGAGCGCGGGCAGGGCCCGGACTGTGCCGTCGAGCGGCCGGGCCCGGGCGAGGATCTCGCAGCGATCCGGATTCGGATGCACGAGCAGCAGCGTGCCGTCGGCCTGGGCCACGATGAGCTTGCCGTCGGCAGCGAGCAGCGTGCCGTAGCCGACCTTCGGCTCGGTCCAGCGCACGCGGCCCGTCCTGGCATCGAGGCATTTGAGGGCCGCGGGTGGAACGTCGTCGCGGCCGTCGACGCAGTAGACCTCGTCGCTGAGGGCGATGGGCGTGCAGTATTGCGTGGCGAGCGGTTCGACGCCCTCCCAGAGCTTCGTGGAGCCGGCCGCATCGAACGAGGCGCACACCGAGCCGATCCCGTAGGCGGCCGTGACGAGGAGCCGGCTGTCGGGCCACGTGACCGGCGAGGCGGCGTTCACCGTCGGCCCGCGCTGGCCGAACGGAAACTGCCAGCGGATGTCGCCCGACCGCGGATCGAGGAGCAGGCAGGCGAAGCGGGTCACCATCAGCACGTGCGGTGTGCCGCCGACCGTCGTCACGACCGGGGCGGAATAGCTGGCCGGCTCGGCCGTCGCCTTCCAGACGACCGCGCCGGTGTCGAGTGCGAAGGCGACCACGCCCGCCCCCTGGCGGGAACCGCCGACGTTCACGATCACGTTGCCCGCCGCGACGACGGGCGTGGAGCCCGCGCCGAAGTAGCCCTCCTGGGCACCGAATTCGCGGTGCGTGTCGTGCCGCCAGCGCTCGGCGCCGGTCGCGGCATCGAGGCAGCGGAGCACGCCCTGCGCGCCGAACACGATCACGCGGCCGTCGTGGACGAGCGGCACGCACAGCGGCCCATCGCCGCCGCCCACCTGCGGGGTGAACGCCGTCGGATGCACCGCCCGCCAGAGCGTCTTTGCCGTCGCGCAGTCGAGCGACTCGACCACCTCCTCGCCCCCAACCCGGTGAAACAGGATCACGCGGCCTCCAGCCACCGCAACGCCGGCATATCCGGCCCCCACCTCTCGCCGCCACACGACCGGTGGGCCGGCGGCTGGCCACGCATCCGCAAGCGACTCATCGGCCGCGGCGGCGCCGCTACGATCAGGCCCGAGAATCTGCGGCCATTCGCCCGCCCGAGCGATCTCGGCGCACATGGCGAAGAGCACGAGCAGGCTCACGACCGCGCGACCATTTCTGGAACGGCATCCGCGAGGGGTTGCGCGAGGCGTAGGCTCTCGGGCGCTAGAAAAGGGGAGGCGAGGGGTTGCCCCTCCCGTTGAGCCGGCGTAGATGACCAGCGGAGCCATGGATGGCGGAGCGCAGGCATCTCCGAGTGAGCGGAAGCCAGGATGGCTGAAGCGAACGTCCGGCGAGGCGGGGGGGCAATCCAGAGCCGGCGCGTCGTCGAAGCGGCTCGTGTCACGGGGCCGCGGGCAAGGCATTCGCTGGGCTGGCCTCATTCCACGAGCGTCCGGGGCGCGCGGGGGGCGTCGTCCGGCAGCGTCGGCACGGTCCAGATCATGTACAGGCCGCAGGCGACGAGGCCCAGCGTCGCGTACCGCAGCCACCACGGGAGGCTGTTGAGCACGAGGCTCGTGGCCACGACGGCGCCGACGAGCACGACCGTGCGATACTTCACGCTCTTGCGAATGCCGTGGTAGTGCTGCCAGTCGTCGAGCGTGGGCCCGAACCACTTCGAGCGGTGCAGCCAGGCGTGGATCCGGGGGGAGCCGCGGTAGAAGCACCAGCTCGCCAGGAGCAGGAACGGCGTCGTGGGCAGGAGCGGCAGGATCGAGCCGAGCACTGCGAGGCCCACGCACGTCCAGCCGCCGACGACGTAAAGAAAGCTCCGCAGCGGATCGGTCGTGGGCTTGAGATCCATGGGCGTCCGGGCCGTGGCGACGAAACCGCGTGTATCGTAGCACGCGGCCATCCGCGGGACGTTTGTGGGGATCTCGCCGACCTCGTATCATCCGGGTCCTGCCGGTTCGATTCCAGCATCGGTCCCATTCCTTCCGCCTCAGGAGCCCCACCCATGCCCCTCGTCCCGATGCGCATCCTGCTCGACCACGCCGCCGAACACGGCTACGGCCTGGCCGCCTTCAACGTCAACAACATGGAGCAGATCCAGGCGATCATGGAGGCGGCGAAGGAGACCGACTCGCCGGTCATCATCCAGGCCTCCCGCGGTGCCCGCAGCTACTCGCAGGACAACTACCTCCGCCACCTGATGCTCGCCGCGGCCGAGCTCTATCCGAAGATCCCGATCGCGATGCACCAGGACCACGGCAATTCGCCGAGCACCTGCCAGAGCGCGATCGACAACGGGTTCACGAGCGTGATGATGGACGGCTCGCTCAAGGACGACGGCAAGACGCCGGCCGACTTCGACTACAACGTGAAGGTGACGAAGGAGGTCGTGCAGTCGGCGCATCGGCAGGGCGTTTCCGTCGAGGGCGAGCTCGGCTGCCTGGGGTCGCTCGAGAGCGGCGAGGGGGAGGCCGAGGACGGCCACGGCGCCAGCGGCAAGCTCTCGCACGACCAGTTGCTCACCGACCCCGACGAGGCGCAGCGGTTCGTGGCGGCGACAGGCGTCGATGCGCTCGCCGTAGCGATCGGCACGAGCCACGGGGCCTACAAGTTCACCCGCAAGCCCGACGGCGAGGTGCTCGCGATGAAGCGGATCGAGGAGATCCACCGCAAGCTCCCCAACTGCCACCTCGTGATGCATGGCTCGTCGAGCGTGCCCCAGGACCTCCAGGACATCATCAACAAGTACGGCGGCAAGATGCCGCAGACCTGGGGCGTGCCCGTCGAGGAGATCCAGCGGGGCATCAAGCACGGCGTCCGCAAGATCAACGTCGACACCGACTGCCGGATGGCGATCACGGGCGCGATCCGCAAGGTGCTCTTCGAGGCGCCCGAGAAGTTCGACCCGCGTGACTACCTCAAGCCGTCGCGCGAGGCGATGAAGAAGGTGTGCGCCGAGCGCATGGCACAGTTCGGCCAGGCCGGCAACGCCGGCAAGGTGAAGTGCATCTCGCTCTCCACAATGGCTGAGAAGTACGCGCGCGCCGGCTCGTGACTGCCCAGACCCTCTCGCCGGACGTTCGCCTCAGCCCTCCAGGCTTCGGCTCTCTGCATGTCCGCTTCGCTTCGCCATCCATGGCTTCGCTCGCTCCCATAGCCCGCTCGAGGGCATGGGCAG
>JBJSZP010000116.1:0-3409 GCA_046090365.1 Planctomycetia bacterium | reverse complement strand
GCATTGAGAAGAGACAGGCTGAAGCCTGTCCTACGTGGGTTCGAGGCCGGTGAGGGTGCCGGTGGAGGAGGCGAAGCGGTCGGTCTCGAGGCCGAGGCGCTGGAGCATGCTCACGTGGAGGTTCGCCAGCGGCGGGTGGTTCGCGGGATCGAAGGCAAGGTGGCCGGCGTGGCGGAAGCCGCCGCCGGCGAGAAGGATCGGGAGGTTCGCGTTGGAGTGGCTGTTGGCGTTGCCCATGCAGGAGCCGTAGAGCACCATCGTGCGGTCGAGGAGCGTGTCGCCCCCCTCGCGCACGCCGTCCAAGGCGCCGAGCAGGTCGGCGAGGGCTGTGAACTGGGCCTCTTCGAGCGTCTTCAACTCCGCGATCATCTCGGGGCGGTTGCCGTGGTGCGTGAGCGAGTGGGGCTCGTGGGCCACACCCGGCGCCCGCGGCACCCATACGGCTGGATTTACGAACAGCGTCGCCACGCGGGTGGAGTCGGTCTCGAAGGCCAGCCGCAGCAGTTGCCCCATGAGGCCGAGCAGCGTGAACAGTTCCTGCTCGGGCTGCTCCGGCGGCGGCGGTAGTTTTGGCTTGGGCCGGCGGCGCCGCTCCCATATCTCCGCCTTCTGCATCTGCGCCTCCACTTCGCGCACCGACGTGAAGAATTGGTCGAGCCGGGCCCGGTCGGTGGGGCCGAGCGTGCGGTCGAGCCGCTTCGCGGGGAGGGCCACGAAGTCGAGCACGCTGCGGCCCGTCTGCAGGCCGGCGATCCGCTCGGCCGTCTCGCGGGCGTCGCCCTGGAGGAACATCCGTCGGTAGAGCCGGGCCGGGCTTCGCTCGCCCGGGATCGGTGCGCCCGAGCGGGTGAACGACAGGCTCGCCGTGCCGTGGGCCGCCACGGTGAGCGTGAGCGAGGCGAAGCGCGTCTGCCCGCCGAGGGCTTCGGCCGCCACCTGGTCGAGCGAGATCGAGTTTTTGAAGCTGCCGCTCGCCGGATGCGGGGCGCCGGTGAGGAAGCAGATGTCGGCCGCGTGGCCGCCGTCGACGAGCGGATGGGCGAGCCCGGAGAACACGGTGAGCCGGTCGCGAAACGCTGAAAGTTTCTCCAGGTAGGGCGAGGGCTCGTAGTCGGCGCCGGTGCCCTGCGGGAAGAAATACTGCGGCAGGAGCCCCATCGTCGTCTCGATGGCAAGCAGTCGGCGGGGTGGGCCGGCCGCCGCAGCCGTGGCCGTGCCAGGCCGGGCGAGGGCCTCGAGCCAGGGCAGCGCGAGGGCCACCCCCGCCCCGCGGAGGAACGTGCGCCGTGAACTGCGTTGCGACTCGTAGGGGAGTGTCGTGAGGCGATGGTTTTGCATGCGATGATTTTCCAGAGGCTGCCTACTGGTGCAGGAAAAGCGGGCTCGCGACCACCTCGTGCACGAGCGACCGCACTCCGTAGCCGCGGGCGGCGGCCCGCTCGACGAGCGCTTCGAGGGCGGCGCGGTCGGCGGCGGTGACGTCGGCCCCCGTGGCATACACGACGAGCTGGCGGGCGAGCGCGCGGGCGAGCCGCTGCGGATCGGTGGCGAGGAGCCGCCTGAACTCGACGAACGACTCGAATCGCCGGCCGTCGGCGAGCGTGCCCGAGGCGTCGACTGCCGGGCCGGCGGCCACCGTGCCCGCGGGCGCATCGGCCGGGAGGATCCGGTAGCGGTCGCGCCAGCCGCCGATGACGTCGAAATTCTCGAGGGCGAAGCCGGGCGGATCGATCGCCGTGTGGCATGCGGCGCAGGAGGCGTCGGCCGCGTGCAAAGCCAGCTGGTCGCGGATCGACACGGCCCCGCGCACATCGGCGTCGACGGCCGGGATGTCGGGCGGCGGCGGCTCCGGCGGGTCGTCGAGCAGTTCGCGGAGCACCCAGGCGCCGCGCTTCACCGGGGAGGTCACGGTGCCGTTGCTCGTGACCTTGAGCACGCTCGCCTGGCCGAGCAGGCCGCCCCGCGGCGAGCCGGCCGGCAGGGCCACGCGGCGGAGCGCGGTGCCCTGGACCGGCCCGGAGGGGGTGTCGAGAGCATAGTGGGTGGCGAGCCGCTGGTTGACGATCGCGAAGTCGGCCTCGACGAGCGTGGTCACGGGGAGATCGTCGGCCAGGAGCATCGCGAAGAAGGCCCGCGTTTCGGCGAGCATCGCCTCGCGCAGGAGCGGGTCGTATTCGGGATAGAGCGTGGCGTCGGGGGTGGTGATGTCGATCTCGCGCAGGTCGAGCCATTCGTCGAGGAAGTGCTCGACGAATCGGCGGGCCTTCGGGTCGTCGAGCAGGCGGTCCACCTGGGTGCGGAGCACCGCGGGATCGCGGAGTTTTCCGCGGCGAGCGAGCCCGTGCAGCTCGTCGTCGGGGAGCGAGTCCCAGAGAAACGACGCCAGCCGTGCCGCGAGGTGCCAGTCATCGAGAGGGCCCGGCGGGCCGCCGAGAAAAAGAAACTCCGGGGCGCAGAGGGCGGCCTGCTCGGCGGCGCGCAGGGCCTTGTCGGGCGGATCCCCCGCCTTCATCCGCCGCTGCACGAGCGCGGTGTAGCTCGCGATCTCGGCGGACGTGGCCGGGCGACGGAAGGCCCGCGTGAGGAAGGCTGCGAGCACCTGCTTCACGTCGGGCAGTGCACTCGTGCCGTAGAGGAGCCGATGCCCGGCGGGAGGCCAGGCGTCGTGCATCGGGCCCTCGATGTCGAGGTGGTCGAGGGCGATGCCGGGCCCCACGTACGCGGCCGCCCGGCCCGGCCGTTCGTACACCCGCGCGGGCGGGATCGACGCGGCGGTGAAGAGCAGCTGCTCGCCGGCGTTGAGCCACGCGTCGAGCGTGTGCGTGCGCGGAGCGAGGGCCGGCGCGTCGAATGTGCCCAGGAGCCGGTCGTTGGCGTGGAGCGTGACGGCCTCGGGAGCCGGCAGTGGCTCGAGCGATCCTTTGTTCCACTGAAAGCTCCACACGGAGAGGGAGAGGCGGTAGCGGCCGGACCGCGGCACCGTGAACCCCGTGAAAAAAAGCGCGAAGTGGTCGTTCGGCCCCTGCCGGCGAAACACGCCCACGGAGTGCTTGTAGGGAAACAGGCCGAGCCCATCGTAGTGGGCGAGCTTGTGCGGCAGCGGGCCGCTCACGAGCGGAAGGGCTGCGTCGTCGTAGCGGCCGCCCTTGAGAAACACGGCGTCGCCCTCGAGGAGGGCGAGCTTGAAGAAGTCTTGGGCGCCCGGCAGGAGCCGCTCGCGGACGGCGGGCGGCTGCGTGGGGTTGACCGCCGTAGCGGTGAGCAGGGCCTCTCCCGCGGCGGCGTGCCACGCGGCCACGTGCACGGGCGACACGTCGAGCGCGTCGGCGCAGCGGTCGAAGCCATGAACGCGGGCGTCCTCCGGCAGCATGTCGCGCACGGCAAGGCCGGGGAGGTCGAGCAGATCGCG